>NZ_JAHHPO010000397.1 GCF_024606365.1 Endozoicomonas sp. ONNA2 | reverse complement strand
TGGTATAAAAATCAGAAAATTCCAGATTTAAATGAGGGGTGCTGAATAGTTACGTTTTATTTATATGCATAAGCTATCCGTCGTATTTTATGTTGTTGAAATTGATATAAGTGACCCTGGCACTACCAGTCCTGCAGCGATACCCATGAGCGGATCGTCGGGGCCTGAAAAAATTCCATCCCACTGGTGGCGCATGGCGACCATTAATACTGCTTCAGTGGGTAATACTGCTTCAGTGGACAAATTTTCATCAGACCTGGCCATTGTCGACTACTATAAAACCATCTGGAATATTAACGTCTAGAGCTGATTATGCCTGGTGCCCTTGAAGATATCCGGGTGGATTCCGACAGCCGGGACACCCTGCTTGATGACCTTCTGAATACCTGCTGTGCCAGACCGTTTGATCTGCTCGGCTGGCATCGGGTCGGCAGGGGGCTGGTAGTCAGGATCTGGCGGCCAGATGCCATTGCTGTGGCGGTGATTGATGAGGTGACCGGGAATAACCTGGGTGCCGCTACCCCTATTGCACCGGGGCTATTTGAGCTGACATTTGTGGATATCCCACAGCCCCGGGCCTACCAACTGCTGGTCACCAATGCCCAGCATCACCAGTTCAGGGCCAGCGACCCTTATCAATTCTCCAGCCTCTGTGGTACCGAGCCGGTAATCCGCCACCACTGGCTGCACCATACACTGGGAGCCCACCGCCATTCGGCGACGCTGTCAGGCCATAGCTGGCAGGGCGTCATGTTCCGTGTTTACGCGCCCCATGCCCGCAGTGTCAGTGTGATTGGTTCATTCAACCACTGGGATGGTCGGCTGCACCAAATGGCCAGCAGTGACACGGGGATATGGCGGTTATTTATTCCTGAAGTGACAGCGGGTGATCTCTATAAATTTGAGCTGAAAGATCAGAACCGGCAGCTACTGCCCCATAAGGCGGACCCCTTTGCCTTTTATGCCCAGCAGCCACCGGGGAATGCATCCATTGTCTATGATTCCCGGCAATATCAATGGCAGAGCAAGGCCTGGCGCCAGCACCAGGGGCTGGACCGACCGGTGAGTATTTATGAAGTGCATCTGGGCTCCTGGAAAAAAGACAACAGCGGTCAAATACTTAATTACACTGAACTGGCTGAACAACTGGTGCCTTATGTGCAGGAGATGGGGTTTACTCATGTTGAGTTTCTCCCTGTTCATGAGCACCCCTTTAACGGCTCCTGGGGCTACCAGCCGGTGGGCCTGTTTGCGCCAACCAGCCGTTACGGCGATCCGGATGGTCTGAAAACATTAATAGACCGGTTTCATGATGCCGGTATCGGGGTCATTCTTGACTGGGTGCCGGCACACTTTCCCTCTGACAGCCACGGCCTGGCCCACTTTGATGGCACCCATCTGTATGAATATGCGGACCCCCTCAGGGGATGGCACCCGGACTGGCAGACCCATATTTATGACTACGGACGCCCGGAAGTCAGAAACTTTCTGATCAGTAATGCGCTGTTCTGGTTTGAACAGTTTCATGTGGATGGTCTGCGGGTGGATGCGGTGGCTTCCATGCTTTATCTCGATTACTCAAGGGGGGAAGGGGAGTGGGAACCCAATATTCTGGGGGGCAATGAGCACCTTGAGGCTGTCCAGTTTATCAAGGAGCTGAATGAGGCCGTATACCTGAACTACCCCGATGCCATGATGATTGCGGAAGAGTCAACCAGCTGGCCCGGCGTCTCCATGCCTACCTACGACAACGGGCTGGGGTTTGGTTACAAGTGGAATATGGGGTGGATGCATGACACCCTGAATTACCTGGCCCGCAATCCGGAGCATCGCCGTTATCACCATGACCAGATCTTATTCAGCATGGTGTACAACGACAGTGAGCACTTTATTCTACCCCTTTCCCACGATGAGGTGGTCCATGGTAAAGGCACACTGCTGAGCCGGATGCCCGGTGATGAGTGGCAGCAGTTTGCCAATCTACGTGCCTTGTACGATTATATGTTTGGCCACCCCGGTAAGAAATTGTTGTTTATGGGTGCGGAGCTGGGGTCGCGCCATGAATGGCATCACGATGGTCAGCTGGACTGGTTGCTGCCGGAGGAAAATGCCCACTCCCGTGGGTTGACTGCCATGGTCAGGTATTTGAATGGTACTTACCAGTCCTTACCCGCCTTATGGCAATCCGATTATGACCCAACGGGGTTTCAGTGGTTGATTACGGATGATGAGCTTCAGTCAGTGATTGCTTTCAGTCGGCACACATTCAGTGACTCACCGGTTGTGGTCATTGTTAATTTTACCCCGGTGGTCAGGCCCCATTACCGGTTGGGAGTCCCCGGGGCTGGTGTCTGGCAGGAGGTGTTCAATTCCGACAGCCCTGAGTTTTCCGGCAGCGGCGTTGTGAATGAGCTGCCCCTGGTCACTGAGCCGTTGCCAATGCATCATCAGCGGCATTCAATAGTGATGACGTTACCGCCATTGGCGACTGTGTTTTTACATCTGGCGGAATAATTTTTATTAAGGAATTACCAACATGAGTCATTTCTTTACGCCGGATGACTACGCCATTGCCGTGGCTGAGTCACCCATTGCCAAATACGTTTACACCCCTTATGTAACTGGAGCGTTCAGGAAGCACCCGGTGAATTCTGTGCTGGATCTGCGCTGCAGCGAGGGTTTCTTTTCCCGCCTTGCCCGGGCGGCCGGGGCAGAGTATGTGGTGGGTGTGGATCAGTGCCCGGCCCTGCTGGAACGGGCGATAGAGTTGAATGCATCTGCTGACGGCGGTATTGAGTTCAAGCAGGCGGACCCTACGTCATTGCGGCTGGACCGATCATTTTCGGCGGTGTGTGCCTTCTGGCTGACCTCCCGCCTGGCCAGCCTGAGCCACCTGAAAGAGTTGGCCGAAACCCTCGCCTATCATACGTCACCGGGTGGTTATAGTTATCTGCTGGCCATGGATTCTGAGCGTCATGCCCGGGTGCAGGGTAATCCAAAAGCACCGGATGACTGCTATGGAAAAAAAGTGGACGCTGTGGCAAACCTGCGCGATGGTGATCCCTTTGAGTTGACCATTCAAGTGGGTGATACGGCAGTACATTTTACTGATTACTGCTGGTCCACCGATACGATTGTGCAGTGCTTGACAGAAGCAGGCTTTGCCAACGTGGATGTACTTTACCCAACTGTGTCTGAAGAAGGGCTGAAGGCGAAGGGTAGCGATTACTGGGCAGCCTATCAGGCCGATCCGTTTGTTGTGGCGATTGAGGCGTTCTTGAAGTGAGCCTGCCGGAGCATTCGGTATTAACTCATCGTCTTCTATATCAATAAGATTTTTGAACTGCAAAAAGATAAAAGCACTGGAACCACAAAGGCACAAAGACACGAAGGAACAAAAGTTTTTTATGGGCTTACCCAAGCGACGCCCGGCAAACAAAAAAGCGTCCTTCTTTGTGTCTTCGTGTCTTTGTGGTTCAAAAAAAACCGGCTAATTCAAAGCCTGTTGCTTCATCACCTGCAGCAGTGCCTGAACCGGATGTGGAATCTTGCCGTCGCCATAACGTTTCACCTGGCTGCGGCAGGAGTACCCGGTAGCCACCAGTTTGCCACTGTATTCAGGGTTTTGCACAACGTCCTTCCAGCTCATGTCGTAGAGTTTTCTTGATATTTCCTGATTGCGGGTTTCATGGCCATAGATGCCCGCCATGCCACAACAGCCAGTGGCTTTATAGGTGAGTTTAAGGCCCAGGTCATTGAATAACTGCTGCCATTGGGCAGGGGCGGCAGGGACATTGGAGATTTCTGTGCAGTGGCCCAGTAGTACAAAATCTTCTGCCTCAGCATTGCCAAGGTTCAATTGCAACTGACGTATTGTTTCTGACTGTCTGGCAAACCATTCGGACAGGAGCAGTACTTCCGGGGAGCCGTCAGCCATAAGGGAGCCGTCAGCCATGAGAAAGTTTTCGCCCATCACTTCGTGGTATTCATCCCGGTAGGTCAGGGTAACCGCCGCATCAATGCCCACCAGGCTGATGCCACTGTTGGCCAGTGCCTTGAGCTCCTCACCATTGGTTCTGGCAATTTTTTCAAACCGTCCCAGGAAACCATAAACATGGAGTACTTTACCATTGGGTCGGTAAGGGGCAATCAGGGGGCGGTAGCCAAGACGAATCAGCAGCTCCACCAGATCGGTGAGCAGGGGTGTTTCAAAGAAGCTGGTAAAGGCATCCTGGATAATGATGACGGTTTTATCCCGTTCACTGTCCGGGATGGCATCCAGCAACGTGCGGTTGGCAATGGCCGCACCAGCACGACAGCAGTCGTTAGTCGGCGATGAGCTGGTAATGGCCGGAATATCCTGCAGACCAATGGTTTTGCTGGCAAGGGTATTGGCCACTGACCAGCCCATAATCAGATTGTAAGCCGGTTTGATTTTGGCCAGTAGCGGCAGCATTGGCTCCAGCAAACCGGCCACATGGTGTTTTACCGGCCTTGGGTAGCGGCTGTGATAAAGTTCAAAATAACGGGAACGCAGGTCGGGCACATTGACCTGAATCGGGCATTGCCCGGCACAGGACTTACAGCTCATGCAGTTGTCCAGCGCCCCATATACCTGGTGGCTGAAGTCCTCTTCACCCCGCCATTTGTTCACCAGGTTAATCAGCTTCTGGCCACCGTTGTAGAGTGGGCCCGCCTGACGGATCTTTTGGCTTTCGCCAGCGATGTCGGCACCAGCGGCGGTTTGTAACCGCAGCCATTCCCGTACCAGGCCTGAGCGGCCTTTCGGGGATTGTATCCGGTCATAGGTGGCTTTCCAGGTGGGGCACATGGCGCTGTTGGGGTTGTAATTAAAGCAGGCACCGTTGCCATTGCAGTACAGGCTACTGGTGAAGGCGGCAAAGGCATTGCGCTCAATTTCCCGGTCCTGCTGGCCACGGGTGGGCACTTCATCAATCTTCAGTAGCTGAACCGGTTCGGTGGCGGGGGTGGCAATCTTGCCGGGGTTTAGCTGGTTGTAAGGGTCAAATACGCCTTTAATTTCCTGCAGTACCGGGTAGAGGTCGGCAAAGAAGTCCGGCGCGTATTCTGAACGAACACCTTTACCATGCTCACCCCAGAGTACACCACCATGGCTTCTGGCCAGTGCCGCCACGTCATCACTGATTAACCGGACCAGTTTCTCCTGTTCCGGGTCTTTCATGTCGATGGCCGGGCGAACATGGAGAACACCGGCATCCACATGCCCGAACATGCCATAGGACAAGTGGTGACTGTCCAGTAGTGCCCGGAACGCTTGAATAAAGTCGGCGAGATTTTCCGGGGGAACCGCCACATCTTCCACAAATGGTATAGGGCGAGCGTCGCCTTTCATATTGCCCAGCAGTCCGACAGCCTGCTTGCGCATATGCCAGATTTTTTTCACATTGCCGGTGCCTTTCACGACGCTGTGACCGGCACGCCAGATACTGACCGGTTCTTCCAGCACGGCTTTCAGACGATCGATACCCTGCTGAATCTCCGCTTCATCGTCACCGGTAAACTCGACAAAGTTGATGCCGTCAATATCATCACTGTATCGGGGAAAGAACGCTTTGACGCTTTCCCAGACACTGTCGGCCTTTGCCAGCCCGAGCACACGGGAGTCGATGGTTTCAATGGAACCTGGCCGGGCAGACATCAGTATTTGGGCATCCTGCAGCGAGTCCTGGAAGCTTTTATAGAAAACCAGCACCAGGGCAGACTGTTTCGGGATAGGCAGCAGGTTAACTTTAATCTCACTGATGATGGCCAGAGTACCCTCGGAACCACAGAGAATGGCATTGAGATCATGGTGGTTATTTTTATTGACAATATTGGCCAGGTCATAGCCGGTGAGGTTTCGGTTCAGGTCAGGGAATACTTCAGTCACCTGTTGTTTATATTCGCGGTAGGTCTTTCTCAGGATGTTATAGATCTCACCGATACGATCCTGCCGATGACACAGTTGCTCAAGTTGGTCGTTGTCCACCGGAGAAGAGTTCCACACCGTGCCATCGGCCAGCACTGAGGTCAGTTCAAGTACATGGTGCCGGGTTTTGCCATATACCACAGAACCCTGGCCGCTGGCATCGGTATTCACCATGCCACCCACGGTGGCCCGGTTGCTGGTGGAGAGTTCCGGGGCAAAGAACAGGCCTTCTTTAGCCGCCAGCTCGTTCAGGTAGTCTTTGACCACGCCGGATTGAACCCTGGCCCAACGCTCTGAGGTATTGATCTCCAGCACCTGGTTCATATAACGGCTGGTGTCCACCATAAAGCCTGACGTGAGCGACTGACCATTGGTGCCGGTACCGCCACCACGGGGCGACACCACGATCTGGTGAAACTCCGGTTTATTGGCCAGGGTGAGAATCTTGCTGATATCTTCTGTTGAGCGAGGGTAGAGTACTCCCTCGGGCAGTACCTGGTAGATCGAATTATCTGTTGCCAGAACGGTTCGTTCGGCAAAACCCAGCTCAATATCCCCACTGAATCCAGCTTGGGCCAGTTCACTGGCAAAGTGGTTATATAAGATATTTGTCGTTTTCTGATCCAGCCTGCTGATCACCGCTTTACTCCCCATCAGTCCTGTGGGTTATTGTACGTAAAGCAAGGGTGGCAGGGAACAAAATGGCGGGTTTGGGCTTAACCCTGGTGCATCTTCCTTAAAAGACTTTCACCACAAAGACACAAAGGAAGATAAAAGAAATCTTTTCTTTTTGTCTCTGTGTCTTTGTGGTTCAAAAAA
>NZ_JAHHPO010000396.1 GCF_024606365.1 Endozoicomonas sp. ONNA2 | reverse complement strand
CATAGTACCAGCCCAAGTAGCCAGAAATATTCGATTCCATATGGCCAGCTACTTAGTGTTGCAAAGCGTTAATACCTACAACACATAAAGATTGCACCGGGACAATTACCGCTAAAGTCTTGCTAATGTAATGGAGGGGGTCGCCAGCCATCGTTTGCAATCAGGAGTCTTGTGCACGTGCCGTGGCCATAGCTGGCAGCTAAACTCAGGGCCGACCAGCCATCGTCAGTTTCTTCAGTGATCTGGATGTCCGGATTGGCCAGCAATGCTTCGATACACTCTGAGTTGCCGTGGATTGCAGCAATGTGAAGTGCTGTTCTGCCATTAACCTTCTCATTGACCAGGATGCCAGGAGCAGCCAGTAATAACTTCATGGTCTCTGCATGGTTGTATTTGGCAGCGATGTGGAGAGCTGTCTTGCCACTGTCATTCTTCTTGTTGACCTGGATGCCAGGAGCGGCCAGTAATATCTCGACGCACTCTGTATTATCCAAGTTGGCAGCGATGTGGAGAGCTGTCCAGCCCCTGACAAACTTCTGATTGACCAGGACGCCCGGGGTGGCCAGCAACACCATGAGGGACTCTGCACAGTTGTTTAAGGCAGCTAAGTGGAGGGCCGAAAGGCCTTGGGAACTCTTCTCACTGACCATGATTCCGGGGGTGGCCATAAACACTCTGAGGGACTCTGCGCAGTTGTTCAGGGTAGCCAGATGGGGAGCTGAAAAGCCGTGGGAATCCATCTCACTGACCTCGATGCCGGGAACGGCCAGTAACACTTTGACGGACTGCGCACAGTCGCTTAGGGCAGCCAGGCTCAGAGCCGTCCGGTTATCTCGATCCTTTTCATTGAACTGGATGCCGGGAGCGGACAGCAACGCTTCGATACACTCTGTGTTGCAGTATTCAGCGGCGATATGCAGAGCTGTCTTGCCACTGTCAGTCTTTAAATTGACCATGATGCCAGGCGCAGCCAGTAACACAGTCAGGGACTCTATACTATCGTATTTGGCAGCGATGTGGAGCGCTGTGTAGCCCTTGTTACTCTTCTTATTGACTTGGATGTTCGCAGCGGTCAGTAATGTCTTGACGGACTGTGTACTTTCGTATTTGGCAGCTTTGTGGAGGGCTGTGTGACCCTTGTCATTCTTCTTATTGACCCGGAGGCCGGGAGCCGTCAGTAATGTCTCAACGGACTTTGTATTATCGAATTTGGCAGCGACATGGAGAGCGGTCCAACCCTTGTTATCCATATTATTAACCGAGATATCCGCTGCGGCCAGCAACACCTTGAGGCACTCGACACAGTCACTGTCGGCCGCTACGTGAAGTGCTGTCGAGCCCCACGCATCCTTCTTGTTGACCTTGATACCGGGAACGGCCAGTAACAGGTTGGTGGACTCTGCACAGCCACTTCTGGCAACGAAGTGGAGAGCTGTCCAGCCCCATTCAGAACTGAGATTGATATCTGCTCCTGCGTCGAGCAGGCATTTCAGATGCCCGGTTTTGCCCGATAATGCGGTGATCATCAGGGCCGTGACGCCGTCGTTATTACGGGCATTGATATTCACTTCGCTGTGAGCAAGCAGCTCATTCAGGCCCCCGGAGCCCTTGTCTTTTTTGCAGGTAAAGTATTTGAATATCTTGTCGTCATCGAAGCTGTCACCGATGCCCATGGCAGCCCATTGTTGACGGGCCTGGATTATACCGATTCTGGAGGCCATATGGAGGGGCGTTTCGCCGTTCTTATTGGTGGCATTGATATTCGCTCCCCGGCTAATCAACCATTTCAGGCACTGGACGTGGCCGTTCTCAGCCGCGATGTGCAAGGGGGTCTGACCATCATGGTCAGCAGCATTGACATCGGCGCGATAGTCGATCAGTGTTTGGACGCAATCCATATGGCCGGAATCAATAGCGATGGCTAACGGGTGTGCAGGTTGACCAGTGACCGCCGAGCGGTACGTTACCATTGCCAGACCGGCGTCAAGTGTCAGCAGCATGTCCAGGCTGTCCAGATCCCCGATACGACAGGCATGAAGCATCGGGGATTCGCAATAAGGTGACTTGTTTTCCGCGATTTGGCTCTGGTTCAGAGGAATCAGTGGCAGAGCCGGTTGTTTGCAGGCACAGCATTCGCGTTGATCGAGCCTCTTTCCCTGTTGCTGTTCACCGTCAAGCCATTTGGTGATGCATTCCAGGTGGAAAAGATGAGGTTTCGGTTGGCAGGAAGTTTTCACCAGTGTGCGCCCGCCAGACGGCCCTGTGGTGATCCCGTCGTTGTCAAGGCAGATAGGACAGGTAAATGAGAGATCTCTCTTGTTGACACTATTCATGACTTTGGGCTGTTTTGATACAGATAATGAGTATGACTGAAAACGGCAGGGAAAATTCCATAAAACAGCCTTTATGAACGGCGTCCCTGGATAAATTTTTACCGTTGTATGGGTCGTATAGGTCGTATAGGTCGTATAGGTCGTATAGAAAGTAGTCATGAATTGCCGTGCAGGGCAGACTATTCCCGTTCAGCTTCTCAGTATCTTTCCCGGAATAACTTCATCATTTTTTCAGTCTGGGAAAAGGTCGCAGCTTCCCGTGAATGGCAAGGATCCAGGTCAGAAATTATGAAACCGGGGGTGGGAATCCGGGAGGCTGTCTGAGAATAGACTGCCCTACTGCGGTGGCAGCAAATTGGT
>NZ_JAHHPO010000395.1 GCF_024606365.1 Endozoicomonas sp. ONNA2 | reverse complement strand
ATCCTCGCTACGGGCGCTATTCTCGGACAGCCTCCCGGGAAGCACTGCTCAAAAGGCACTCCCATCAAATCCAGATGTGGCTGTTTGGAAGACCGTTCCCGGGTCAACCACTTTTTTTGTATTATCCTCTTTGGCCTTCGGGGTTACGGCTTTTGTTTACCCTTATTGCGACATGACGCACGGCTAATCTGCTCCGAATAACCTCTCGACAACTACTTTCAACGCTTGGGAGAATAGGGGAGCCTCTTGGCGGCTGCCCCGGCAGGGGGAAGCCTGTAGTCGATAGTAGACATTTAACTCAGGGTATGCTCTCTTACAGCTCGAATATCGCGCATGATCAAACCCCTTGAATTACGCAAATATAGAACGAACGCACAGCATAGAACGTACCGTATAAAAAGGTGCGATCTTTTGAAAAGATACAGCCACTGTCGGGGCTGAACTAGTTGCATTAATCGGGAGGAATTATTAAATGTTACCAATGACCCACTCTGTTTTATTTCAAAGGCCATCATCATTCTCGGAACATATGGAAAAACAGGATAATAGCCAAGATTATATTGCTTTTCCCAAGACAAAGTATACCACACTCAGACAAATCAAAAGGGCAGAACCTAAAAACTATATCCGTATGAAAGGTCAGTTTCTGAAAGATATTGGTAGACTGAAATCGTTGACACAGCGTTTAATCGGTGACATGTGTGATGCGCAGATTAATATTTTTCACCAAAAGATAAAAAATGATCTCGCAGGTGAGGATAATACAATTTCCAGCGTGATATCATACCAGAATACTCGTTATTATCTCCATGACATCGTCAATCGCACTGAGCGATTTCTTCTTGCGCTGGAAGCGCAAAATCCTGAGGAGACTGAAAAATTTGCTTTCAATAAAGACGGTTTTTGTGCTTATTTTGTTGAGTTTCTCTCAGGGATAGACCATTGTCTTAATGGCAGTGGTACTCGTATTCAAAGTGCATTTATCAGCCTGGAGAACTCCCGTGACCCACAAAGGGAGTTGTATAAGATCAGACACGGGTTACTGGAATACGGTGTTAAATCATTTCTGGCAAAAGAGCATGCCAGTGGCAGGGCTGAGTATTGTGCAGGGGATGAAGTGCACTGGCACAATGCGCTTTACAATATAGCCTGCGACCGGTTTGGTTTGGAACCCATGAATGATGCGGAGGCAACGCTAGGTGACAATACAGAAATTATTGGCCGACTCGAACGCATCCTGCCATCCCTGATGTCAGAATTTGAAATTCTCTATAAATTTACTGAATTGTTTTATCAAGATTTCGTATTCGCTTTAAAAAAGCGAAATAAAGAAGACTGGCTTACCCGTCCTGTTTCTCTCGCAGAATTAAACGGTGAAATTCTTGATGACATCAAACAGGATTTTATAACGCCAATAAATCTTCGGTTCAAAATCAAAGATGCCAATAAGCTCGATATATGGACAATCATCAAACCGTGCAATGATGACAGCTATGAATTTTCACAGAGTAGGGATCGGCTCCAGGTATGGTTAATTGATCATTTTTTAAATTCTACCCCTCAGGCGAACGTATTGTGTGTAGAGAAGGAATCTTACTGGGACTCTTTCTGGGATTTCTTCACAAAAACTGAAGATAACCTACCACTTCTCTGCATTGGCTCGAAAGATAATCTTTATTTTTGGGCCTTTAATTCAGAGACCCCTCTGGTGCAAGGCGCCCACTGCAACCTGGACTGGAATAACCATCAAACACTGACTCTGGGTCATTTAAAACAAGTAGATTTTTTTAGATTCGCGCAAGAAACACGTTTCAATCTTCTTCATCATGCGTTGAACAACTCCAATAAACCGGGTGACTTTTTTGAATTCTTCTTGCATCAAACCACCTCAAGCGTGTGGGATAAAACGGTAACATCCGACCCTCGAATCAAGGAAATTCTGTTAGAAAAACTCAGTCAAATTTTGAACAATGATGAACTGTTTATCCGGGAGTTAATCACTTATTTAAAAAGTCCGGATACGGGATCTCCCAAAGCGTATACCAGTCATTTCTTCAACGACGTATTATCTCAGGCCAGCAAACTGAAAAAGATGGAAGTCATTGCCTGTTTATCAAGATATGACCTGTGCAATAATTTGACTGAAGTCAATAAAGTTGACTATCAAAGATTATTGTTTTCAACGTTAATATCTGATGTAGAACAATTCAAAACTTTCTGCAAGCATCTTCTTATTGACGTCAACTCAACCAATGAAAAAGGTGAAACGCTGTTATTTATAGCAGCAGCTCTTGGGCAAACGGAGTCTGTGAAGCTGCTTTTGCAACAAAAAGGAATTAATGCAAACCTGCCAGACAAGTCCGGCCGGACGCCATTAATGGCAGCAGCAAGGCACGGTCATGGGGACTGCGTTCAGGTGTTGCTTGAGCATGATGTGTCGTCGATCAATGCACAAGACAACGATGGCTGTACGGCTTTGATGCTGGCGGCACGCGGAAGGAATGAACGTTGTGCCAGTTTATTATTCCAACAACCGGATATTGACATCAATGCACGGGATAAAAACGGTAACCGCGTATGGTTTTATGTGGCTTCCGCTAATGCATCGGGGCAACATCCATGGCAAACATGTCCACAGATCCTGGATGCAGCAGCCAATGGTAATTTGGCCTTACTGACTGAACTGTTAAATTTTTCCACAGCATTGATCCATATTGCCAATAAACAATATTTAACGCCGACAATGTTGGCCGCAAAAAATGGCCATGTTGATTGCCTGAAAACAATTCTGGCGAAGAAAGTCATTGACGTGAACCTGAAGAATGCTAATGGTAAAACTGCACTCATGCTGGCTGCGGAACATGGGCGAACAGGGTGCCTGCAAGAACTTCTCACACAGCCTGGTATCGATCCTGATGCGCGGAGCAATAACGGCTCGACCGCAATAATGTATGCAGCAAAAAAGGGGCAAACGCAGTGCCTGAAGCCGCTTCTGGAAAATAACAAAATTTTTTCACGCATCCCTGACAAAGAGGGCTCCACACCATTAATGGCGGCAGCCCGTTACGGTCATGGGGACTGCGTTCAGGCATTGCTTGAGCATTATCCGAGCACGTGCACGATCAATGAGAAAAACATATACGGCTATACGGCTTTGATGCTGGCGATAATTAACGGTAATGAACGCTGTATCTTGTTATTACTGCGACAAAAGGATATTTACATCAACATGACAAATACCAACGGTGACACTGCACTCATGCTGGCTGTAAAGAATGGACGCACCGAATGCGTGAAGAAGCTTCTGGAACGAAAAGAAATTAATGCAAACCAGCCTGACAATTACGGCTGGACGCCATTAATGCTGGCAGCAAAAAACAGTCATGGGGACTGCGTTGAGATGTTGCTCAAGCATGATGCATCGTCGATCAATGCAAAAAACAACAGCGGCCTGACGGCATTGATGCTGGCAGCAAATGCAGGTGATGAACGTTGTGCCACATTATTACTCCAACATCCGGATGTTGACATCTGTGCAGCCAGTAAAGACAGTAAAAATGCATGGTCTTATGCGGTGGCCGGTAATGCAACAGGGCAGCACCCATGGCAAACATTTCCACAGATTCTGGATGCAGCAGACAGTGGTGATTTGGCATTACTGATTGAACTGTTAAATTTTTCCAGAGCATTGATCCATGTTGGCAATAAAGAAGGATCAACGCTGGCAATGCTGGCCGCAAGAAAGGGCCATGTTGACTGCCTGGAAGCAATTCTGGCAAAGAAAATCATTGACGTGAACAGGAAGGATAAAAAGGGAAATACTGCACTCATGTTGGCGGCAATGAATGGGCAAACGCGGTGTCTGGAAAAACTTCTGGCACAGGATGGAATCGAACCACATGCATACAACAATGACGGATACACTGCATTAACGATTGCAGCAATAGAGGGGCAAACGGGGTGCCTGAAGGTGCTGCTGAAAAACGGCATTCATGCAAACGTGCCTGACAAAAAGCGCTGGACACCATTAATGGCAGCAGCAAGAGAAGGCCACAGGGACTGCGTTGAGGTGTTGCTTGAGCATGATGTGTCGTCGATCAATGCACAAGACGACAGCGGCAATACGGCTTTGATGCTGGCGATAATTGGTGGTGATGAACGTTGCATCTGGTTATTACTTCAACAAACGGATATTTACCTCAGTGCATCAAATAAAAACGGTGCAAATGCACTAATTCTGGCTGCAGCAAATGGACAAACGCAGTGCCTGAAATGGCTTCTGGATCAGAAAGAAATCCGGGTGAATGAGCAGGACATTGGAGGTGTTACCGCAGTATCGCACGCTGCATTTCATGGGCAAGCGGAATCGCTGAAGATGCTTCTGGAACAACCGGAAATTGAAGCAAACCCACTGACAAAGAATGACTGGACGCCATTAATGTTGGCAGCAAGATACGATCACAGCGGCGCCTGCGTTGAGGCGTTGCTTAAGCATGATGTGTCGTCGATCAATGCACAAAACAACGGCGGCAATACAGCTTTGATGCTGGCGATAATAGGAGATCATGAACGTGGTGTCATGTTCTTGCTCGGACAAACGACTATTGACATCAATACACCCAATGAAGAAGGTATAACTCCATTAATGCGGACTGTGACAAATGGGCAACCGAAGATCCTGGAAAGGCTTCTGGTACACAAGGGAATCCAGGTGAATGCGCAGGCCAATAACGGTTGGACCGCAGTAATGTACGCAGCCTTTAATGGGCACACGGAATGTCTGAAGATGCTGCTGGAAAAACCGGAAATTGATGCAAACCTGCATTCAAAGCATGGCTCGACGCCATTAATGGCGGCAGCAAATAACGGGCACAGCGGCTGCATTCAGGTGTTGCTTGAGCATGATGTGTCGTCGATCAATGATTATAACAACAGCGGCCATACGGCTTTGATGCTGGCGTCAGAGCATGAACATTGGGCATGTTTTCAGCTATTGGTTGATCATAATGCCGGATTTGGCCAAGAGGCTGTCCGAGCATAGACTGTCCTGCGCGGCTGCGATAAATTGGTCTGACAATCCGCTTTTTAGCATCACCAAGGCTCGGATTTCGTTTTGGGTTGTACTTCGTGGCTGCCTGCCTATGTGTCGATCATTTGCAGTCTTGCGAACGAGATCTTCGAATTCCTCGCAGTAGCCCTGCTATAATCGTCATTCGCTTTTGCACAGCTTTCCGGGAAGGATCTTCTGCATTTTGGTAGGCATGGCGGTTTCTACTATGCTGGTTCAGAATCGTTATTTTGTGCCTTATTTCAATCATTATCCAAGTCGGTTAATGCTAAAACCAAGTTGCATTAACTGATTGGCAGGAATGACAAATGATACCAATCAAACACCCTATTTTATTTCAGAAGCCTACATTCTCGGAGCATACTGAAAAACCAGATGACCTTAACAAGAATTATATTGCTTTTCCTGACGGACATTTTAGAACACTTGAAGAGGTTAGAAGGGCTAAACTTGGCAGATACACTGAAATGAAAGGTCAGTTTCTGGGTGATATTCTTAGACTGAAGTCTTTGCTAAAACGTTTGATCCGTAATGTAAGTGATAACGAAATTACTATTTTTCACAATAAGATAATAAATGATCTGAGAGGCGAAGATGAAAAACCTTCCAGCCTGATATCATACCGTGAGACTCGTTATTATCTCCATAATATCCTCAATCAAACTGAGAGATTTCTTAAGCTGGAAGCGGAGAATCCTCATCAGGCTGATAAATTTCCTTTCAATAGAGATGGTCTTTGCGCATTATTTCTTGAGTTTACTTCAGGGATAGATAATTGTCTTGATGGCAGTAGCACTCGTATTCAAAGTGCATTTACCAGCCTCGAGAACTCCCGCGACCCACAAAGAGAGCTGTTGAAGATCAGACACGGGTTACTGGAATATGGTGTTAAATCATTTCTGGCAAAAGAGCGTGCTAATGGTCAGATTAGATATCTTTTAGGGAATGAAGTGCACACACACAATAAGCTTTACAATATAGCCTGTGAACCGTTTGGTCTGGAACCCCTTAATGAAACGCCGGAAAGATACGGCAGCAATGCAACAATTATTAACCGATTTAACCGCATCCTGCCATCCCTGATGCCAGAATTCAAAATACTTCATAAACTGACTGAGGTGTTTTATCAAGATTTTGTATTAGCGTTAAAAAAGCGAAATAAAGAAAACTGGCTAACCCATCCTGTTCCAATCTCAGAATTGAAGAGTGAGATCATTGATGGAATTAAAGAGGATTTTATAACTCCCATAAACCTTCGGTTCAAAACCGCCAATAAAAACACTCTTGATTTATGGGATATCATCAAACAGGGCGATAGAATCGGCCTTACGATCGTTCCAATCAAGGCTAATTTAAACG
>NZ_JAHHPO010000394.1 GCF_024606365.1 Endozoicomonas sp. ONNA2 | reverse complement strand
ATAAAGAATAAATCGTGTTTTAATAGTTTTGTGTAAAAATCATTGCTGACCGGGCTCTGGGACACTACCGGAATTTATAGAGGTTTCCATAACTGATGCACATTCCTGATCCAAAAATGATTGCATGTTAAGTAGATAACCAACAACCAGACATCAAACCGGAAGTGCACCGTATGTGGGCGTTAAAACCTCTACAAGATCTCCTCCAATTTTTCTGCAAGAGCCACCTTGCCCAGGAAAGGTGCTTTTAATTTTGGAATCAAATCCTGTATTTTCCCATTATTACAGGCAAATTCATGCAGAAAAGTGAGCGTTGCTTTTACAATATTTTGCGGGTATCTACTGGAAATTCTTTCCACGTCGCTGGGATCAATAAACTTATGCAAAGAGCGTGCCAATCTTGTCCAATTCACTGCAAATTCTCTGGCTACCGGTAATACGGCTGGAAAATTGAAATTACTTAAGTTTTGTGGCTTTTCTATTACACCAATTCGTTCAAGGTGCTGATGCCTGGAAATGGCTTTATCCAGTTGAGATTTCTGAATATCGTTGGTAAGAATGCCAGTACTTGTTAATAGTTGAAGTTTTTCAAATCCGGTTTGCAATCCTTCCTGACAAAAGTAGCGTTGGAAAAATTGATTTCTGACTTCAGCCGGATCCCGGTGACGGTCCTCCACCTCTGATAATTCACTGAGTTTGCCGGTGGCAAACGCAAACTCAAAAACCTGATCAGACGTTAAAAAAGCGAACTCCTCGTTGATCCACAGCTTTAGATTGGGAAATCTGGTGGTAAAAACATCCGGTTCAACAACCACTATCGGGTCTGCCGGGTTTTCAATGTTATAAATTTGAATCGCACGTCGTAAAACCGAACCTGGATCGTAACCCATCTTATCCAGATCACCGAGCATTGATCGGGCCACTTGCTCTTCACTCACTCCGGGGTGTGCACCAGGTTGAAACTTGTTGGCAGGAACATTTACACCGATGCCAGTGGCATATCCATAACTCATCATAATAACCTCAATTATTGGTTCGAATATATGGACAACCAGTTTCTGGGATAGTTCCATTAATTAAACAGAACCCCCATAAATTTGACTCGCCAGGCCTTGCCTTTTACCTCTTTCTCACCTATGAAGAGGGCTTGGGTATTTGCTTTTTTACACTGAATTTTTTATTTGATAGTCATTAAATCTAACCACACCAAATGGACAAAAAAGAAATCCACTTTATATGGCCAGCCCAAAATCGTCTGCTATGCTGAATGCTCCAAAAACAATAGGTGGAATGTATGGCTCATAGACAGAGTGATGATCCTATTGGGCGCATTGAGATCAGTGTCAAAAATACACAAGACGGCATCCAAAAGCTTTTCCTGCACAGTGTAAGGCATGAGCAAGCTATTGAGTCGCTTCGGCAAGATGTCAGCTCGCTTCGGCAAGATGTCGGCTTGCTCCAACATGATGTCAGCTCGCTCCAGCAAGATGTCGGCTCGCTCCAGCATGATGTCAGCTCACTCCAGCATGATGTCAGCTCACTCCAGCATGATGTCAGCTCGCTCCAGCAAGATGTCAGATCGTTGCGCCAGGAAACCCGTGAACGTTTTGACAAGATCGAAGACATCCTTGCTATCATTGTGAACCACCTCCAGAAATAACAGCCACCTAGCCAGTATTGCGCATACCGGCGGCAATACCGGCAATGGTGATCATCATCGCCTGTTCAAGCTCCTCACCCACTTCAGCATCCTCTCCCGCCATCTTTTCATGGGAGCGAACCCGCTGCAGCAACTCAGCCTGAAGGAAGTTCAGCGGATCGGTGTAAGGATTACGCAAGCCAATGGCTTCTTTGTTCTGCGGGTGGGCTGACATCAGCTCATCCCCTTCCTTGAGATCCAGCAGCACTTCAATGGCAGACGACAGCATACGTCTGAGCTTTTCGCCCAGGTAGCGCAGATGATCCGGCACCAGCTGATCTTCATAATACCTGGCCAGCTGGGCATCGGTCTTGGTGAAGACCATCTCCAACATTTCCAGACGCGCCTTAAAGAATGGCCAGTCGGCCATCATTGCTTCCAGCACGTCCCGGTTGCCATTGTTGACCGCATTCTCCAGCGCTTCGCCACAGCCCAGCCAGGTTGGCAACATAAGGCGGATCTGTGTCCAGGCAAAAATCCAGGGAATCGCCCGCAGACTCTCTACGCCACCGTCGGGTTTACGTTTGGCAGGACGGGAGCCAAGGGGCAATTTACCCAGCTCCATTTCCGGCGTTACTGCCCGAAAATAAGGCACAAAGTCAGGCTCTTCACGAACAATGCCCCGGTAAACCTTCACGGAATCCGCTGACAACTGATCCATTACCTCACGCCATTCCTGCTTTGGCACTGGTGGCGGCAACAGGGTTGCTTCCAGTGTGGCGCTGGCATACAGCATCAGACTCTGGACGGCCACTTGTGGAAAGCCAAACTTAAAGCGGATCATTTCACCCTGCTCAGTCACCCGCAGGCGATTATTGACCGAACCCGGAGGCTGGGAAAGAATCGCTGCATGGGCCGGGCCACCACCACGACCAATGGTGCCACCACGGCCATGGAACAAGGTCAGCCGGACATCGGCCTCAGCGCATACCGCTGTCACCTCTTCCATGGCACGATACTGTGCCCAGCCAGCGGCCATCCAGCCCGCATCCTTGGCAGAATCAGAATAACCAATCATGACCATCTGGCCACCGTGGCAATATCCGCGATACCAGGGTAATGACAGCAGGTGACGAATACACTGCGCCGCGTTATCAAGGTCGTCCAGTGTCTCAAACAGTGGCGCGATGGGCATGTTGGAGATGGT
>NZ_JAHHPO010000393.1 GCF_024606365.1 Endozoicomonas sp. ONNA2 | reverse complement strand
GTGAGGTATCAGGATAGACTGGATGGCAAGCTTGCAGGTGGGAAAAAACGAAGTAATAGTTACTGAGCTGCTTATCCATGACTTTTTCATGATTCAGGAATAATTATTCGGCAGCTAATCGCAGGGATGTCCCATTTTAGCCTTCTATTTGACTCAAAACTGTGGGTAAGACAAAAATCAGCAGAGTAAGTTCCACAACAAACAGAATTTTAAACAAGACGACTGTTTTTAAAAGACCTGAATTCAGGAGACAAAAGCCCGCTACGAAACCAATTTGCACAAGACATGTGGGTGTTGGCCTTAGGGCGTTTATTCAGGATGGGGAGATCAAAGGGGGCTGCGCCGGGTTTGGCGCAGTATGAGGTGGAGGTTTGAAATAATCAGGGAACGGTTCTGTGCGCAATTTTATTGCTCACTGTAGAAGGCCGTCTCTATAACGTTCAAGAAGTCCCTTGCACTCTGTGTGGCCGTACCTGATAGCAACGTCGAGAGCCGTTTTGCCATTCATATTTCTCTCCGTGACCAGGGCATTGGCCAGCAATGTCTGGATGACCTTTGTTTGACCGTGACAAGCAGCTACGTGGAGAGCCGTCCAGCCAAAGCGATTCTTCTCTTTGGCCAGGGAGGGGTCAACGCCCGGCAATGACCCGATCAACCATGTGTTGCCAGTACGGGCAGCATCGTGCAAATCCCGAAGGCGCCGAGATCGCTCACTGTCCGACCATACCTTGACCGTGACAGTGTCTGTGCGGTCAAGCGCCGCCTTGATTCCGCCAGCTGCCCGCAAGACCTCGGCGATCGCTTCGTGGCCCTTGCGGCAAGCCAAGTCAAGCGCCGTTTCACCATTGTTATTGGTGGCATGCAAATTTGCCCCATTTTCAATCAGCTGCCTCAGGCAGCCGGCATGGCCGTTTCGAGCAACCAGATGCAGGGCTGTTTCGCCACAATTGTTGCGAGCATTGACCTTCTCTGTGTTGATTTCAAGCATCCTTTCCAGGCACCCGCCATGCCCGTTGGCTGCAGTGATATGCAACGGCGTTTGACCTTCTTCATCGGTTTCATTG
>NZ_JAHHPO010000037.1 GCF_024606365.1 Endozoicomonas sp. ONNA2 | reverse complement strand
ATGACCAAAAAATCCCTGATTTCACGCTTCAATTGCGAATAAATGAAGTAGTAGGCTCTGGTAACGTGCCTTGCATTATTGATCAGTCTGCAGATATCAAACAGTCCTGTAATGACCTGGTTATGTCCAAAAGTTTCGACAATGGTATGATCTGCGCGTCTGAACAGGCGGCAATTGTCCATCAGGCGGTTTATAAAGAGGTGGTCAAAGAGCTGAAGTCCCAGAATGTTTACTTCACTACGCCAGAGGAAACCCGGCGACTGGCGGAAGTTGTCATTCATGACGGTCATGTCAACAGTAAGATTGTTGGTATGAAACCGTTGTTTATTGCCGAACTGGCCGGTATCAAGGTGCCTGAGAATACCCGTATCCTGGCGGCAGAAATTGAGGTTGTCGGTCCTGAGTTTCCCCTGTCCCGGGAAAAGCTGTCACCGGTCCTGGGGGTGCTCAAGGCTAAAAATGCCCATCATGCCATTAAGTTGGCGGATCAAATGCTGAACTTTGGTGGCCTTGGCCATTCTGCTGTGCTTCATGCCCTGGATAATCAGGTGATTGATGAGTTCTCCCTGGCCATGAAAGCTGGCCGGATCATTATCAACTCTCCCAGTACCCATGGCGCCATTGGCGACATATACAACACCAATATGCCTTCCCTGACCCTGGGTTGTGGTACCTACGGCGGTAACAGTACCACCTCCAACGTATCCGCTGTAAACCTGATCAATGTCAAGCGTGTGGCCAAACGCCGGGTCAATATGCAGTGGTTTAAACTGCCCAGAAAGATTTACTTTGAGGCCAACTCGCTTCAGTACCTTGAAAAGATGCAGGCGGTTTCTCGTGTATTTATTGTGACTGACGAGATTATTCAGTCCCTGGGTTATGTGGATAAGGTCCTCTACCACCTGAGAAAGCGTGCGACGCCGGTTCAGGTTGAAATTTTCAATCAGGTTGAGCCTGATCCAAGTCTTGAGACCGTTCGCAATGGAGCCCGGGAAATGGCGCGTTTTCATCCGGATGTAATCATTGCCCTGGGCGGTGGCTCACCCATTGATGCGGCCAAGGGCATGTGGCTTTTCTATGAACAGCCGGATGCTGACTTTGCCGGTATGGCCCAGAAATTCCTGGATATCCGCAAGCGTGTCTATAAATTCCCCCATCTGGGCAAGAAGGCCAAGCTGGTTGCCATACCCACCACGTCCGGTACCGGTTCTGAGGTAACGTCCTTCGCCGTTATTACCGACAAGGAGAAAGGGGCCAAGTACCCATTGGCGGACTATGAGCTGACGCCTGATGTGGCCATTATTGATCCCAACCTGGTACTGACGGTTCCTAAAAAAGTGGCAGCCGATACCGGCCTGGATGTGCTCACTCACGCCGTTGAAGCTTATGTGTCCATCATGGCTTCCGACTACACCGATGCGTTGGCCATGAAAGCGATCCAGCTGGTGTTCGATTATCTGCCGCAGTCTTATGAAACCGCTGACCGCAAAGCCCGGGAGAAAATGCACAATGCGTCGTGTATTGCCGGCATGGCCTTTGCCAACGCATTTTTGGGGGTAAACCACGCAATTGCGCACAAGCTGGGGAATGAACTGCACATTTCTCACGGTCAGGCCAATGCGGTGTTATTGCCCCATGTGATTGAGTATAACGGCTGCCCTAATCCAACCAAGGTGGCATCATTCCCGAAATATCAGTATTACATTGCCCATGAGAAGTATGCCGAGGTGGCCAGAATGCTGGGTCTGCCCGCCAAGACTCCGGAAGAGGGCGTTAAATCCCTGGCCAATGCCGTTCGTGATTTGATGAAGCGGCTGGATATGCCTGCGTCCCTTCAGGAGATTGGCGTCGATGAGTCCCTGTTCAAGAGTAAAATCAGCTTGCTGGCTAACCACGCCTTTGAAGATCAGACCACCACGGCCAATCCCCGTTTGCCATTGATTTCCGAGCTGGAAGAGCTGCTCATCAAGGCTTACTACGGTAAATGACTTACTCCGGGAAAAGTTCGCCTCCCGCTTTGCGCTGCCCGCAAAAGCGCAAGCGGTTCCGGCTTTTTGGTTAGCGGGTAGCGTCAGTAAACTGTGAAGTTATTTCAGGACAGATCCTGATCAGAGTTTGGTTGGAGGCGTTTTGTTAATTTGCACAGTCAATTGCGTCGGCTTGTGTGTTTCAGCTACCACTGACTTTTATTTGAGCGAGAGCAGGTTGCTTCCGGCAGATAATCGATTTCCATACTACACTCTTTAATGCGTTTTATTTGCCTCTGGAGTTTTTCCCGCCATTGTGTTGATCCCGGACCTTGGCCATCTTGAACTAAAATTCTCTCACCCCATCAGGGCTATCAGCAGGGCGATAGAATCGGCCTTACGATCGTTCCAATCAAGGCTAATTTAAACG
>NZ_JAHHPO010000392.1 GCF_024606365.1 Endozoicomonas sp. ONNA2 | reverse complement strand
GCGTAACGCTGCAGCAGACCGATTTTCACTGGAAGACACTCTGGCTCACGATTTCTGACACAGGCCTGTTCGCACAGAACCTCGGTTGGACAGACCCGGGCACAGCTTCCCCCGAGAATATTGGCATCGAGAATGGCCTGTGCGGCACCGTCGATATTGTCAGTGGCGATACGGTTGATAAAGGAGGGAATATTGATGCCAGTGGGGCAGGCCTGGATACAGGGTGCCGCTTCGCAGTATAGGCAGCGGCTGGCTGCAATCTGGGCCTGGTAATCGGTGAGGGGAGGCTTGATGTCGGCAAAGTTGCGCCGGTACTCGTCTGCGGACAGCCTGCCGCTGTGGATATCGGGTTTATTCATGGCGGTTTCCTCGTCAGCTGAAAGAAGACTAGCAGCCAGAATGTATATGGAAAGAATGCCGGTATATGACTATATCTGGCCGTGGAAGACGAATTTATAATCTATAATTCTTAGACATTTTTCCGTAGATTCGTCAATGCTGCTCTATATTCTCGACCTTTTTGGTACTGCCGTATTTGCCATCAGTGGTGTCTGGCTCGCCTGCCGCAAAGACATGGATCTGTTTGGCGCAATGGTGCTTGCCTTTGTTACCGCCGTTGGGGGCGGCACGATAAGGGACGTTTTACTCACCTCTACACCCGTATTCTGGATAAAAGATACCCTCTACCTGCTGGTTATTCTTGCTGCGACGCTGTTTGCCATTGTGGTTCGCCAGTGGCATAAGCGCAGCAAGTGGATTCTTCAGGTCTCTGATGCCCTGGGGCTGGCGGTCTTTGTGGTTATTGGCGTGACCAAGTCCCTGTCATTTGGTGTGGAGCCAATGGTGGCGGTCATGATGGGGGTTTTGACTGGCTGTGGTGGTGGTGCCATCCGGGATATGCTGGCCGGGGAGATTCCCATGGTACTGAGAAAGGAGATCTATGCATCGGCGGCTATGGCAGGCGGTGCGGTGTTTATCTTGCTGGCACCATTGCTTGATAACATAAACCACACGTCCATTATCGCGGCTGCTGTGGTTCTACTGCTCAGGTTGATGGGGGTGTATAAGGGGTTGTCCCTGCCGAGGTTTGGGTTGCCTATCTGAATCGATTGGCAGAAGTACGAAAAAAGCAGTGGAACCACACACTGACACTCCCCGCCCTATCGGGCGAGGGTTCTTAGATCGCTCCAAGAACCTTCC
>NZ_JAHHPO010000391.1 GCF_024606365.1 Endozoicomonas sp. ONNA2 | reverse complement strand
AGATCTGCCGTTACAGCCGACCAGCGTTGATCTGCAGAATGCGGCCAGGGCTGTCATCCGAGGGGGCGACTTTAGCGAAAACGGACTGCATCAGTGCTTCAAGCAGCACTACCGGCTCTATCTGATGGCCGCCAACCTGTCGCTGGAGACACTGCCAGAGAGCCCGGCGCGGGCCTTGGGTAAAAACTTGGGTAAAAAAGAGCTGGATGCCGGGCTTTGTGATTGGTTCAACGAAACGGTATCGGGCATGGATCGTCCGTGGTTGATACACCGCAGTCATGTCAACAGTCTTGATGAAAAACGCCATGAAATTCGTGTCAAGTCTGATCTGGGTATAGACCAGCAAAGAACGGCCATCATCAAGATGGTGGCTCAGGCCAGATGGCAGGCATCCGGTCTCTGCCTGGAGCCGGATGAGTCGGACGACATTCTCACCCGGGCACTGTACCGACACTGGCAGCATCACTGGTTTGATCTGCAGTTTGGCCGGACGGGCGTGAGCGCCAACAGCGTGTTTCCCCTGACGAAAGAACAGGATCAAACGCAGAATGTGGTTTCTCAGTCTTATTTTCGGGAGGCTGATCAGCGGATGATATGGGCATGGAACCCCAATGCAGTTCAATTATGGCCTGCGTTTTGGCACCAGCTGAGAGATGTGCTGAACCAATTGGTTGACGATTATAGTGAGGCAGGGATTGGCGGTGGTAGCACTCCTGAAAAATACAGGCCGGAAGCCCGCGAGAATAAATCCTGGACATTGGACCGGAGGACGAACTACGAGCACCAGAAGGTATCAAAAAGTAGCGATTATCAAGTGTTCAATACGAACGACCATTCTCCCACAATGTATCGCTGGTCGGCAGAGGATATTTATGTGACTGCTGAGGGTGATGTCAAACTGATCGATATTAATGATAAACATCTCCTGGGGTTCGAACCCCTCTTGCCTGCCCGGTTACCAGGGTATGACCAGGCAGTGACATTAGCCTGGAATCAAACGCTGGCGACCTTAAACAGGTCATCGGACAATGGTCAATATACACTGCCCAGCCTGAAGGTTAACAACTCTATTGTGGCCCTGCGTCTGGAACCCGATTTGCCATTTACCCTGATCAGGGACCGATATACCGGGCTTCACACAGTGTTTATTCCAGAGGCCGAAGCCAACCAGAGCATTAAGTTTGTTTATGTTGTAGAAACCAGAGAACCGGGCCCATGCACTAAAAAAGCCCGGGCAGAACGCTCAACATGGTTTGATGCCCGCTGTTCAGAAGGGATGAAAACAGTACTGGAAAAACTGTTTGCTGCCATTGACCAGCAGCCACCCCGGTATCCACCCGAAGTACAGGAGCTTTGGCGGACAATAAAAAATGCTGAAGACACGAAGCAACGAATCAGGGCAATCACGGACTATTGCCAGGAATTTTCCGGTGAGGCTGAACCAAAGATCGGTGAAAATTTCTTTCACTTCCTGGTAACACAGCGGCAAGGCAGCTGCATTCATCGTGTGCCTGTTTTTATTGCTTTTTGCCGTTATTTCGGGATTCCGTGTCGGCAAATCAATAGCCGTAGCCACAGTTTTGCGGAGTATTCCGGAGATGGAGGCCAAACCTGGGAGGGAGTGGATTTGGGCGGGTCGCCTTTACTGCGAAAGCAAGGCTCACCTGATTTCCAGCCCACCAGGGAGGGAAGTGGTTCCAGCACAGAGTTAAAGAAGATCAGGGAACTCCTGAAAGGTACTGATTTAGTACAACAGCAAGCTTTGGCCAAGGCTTATGGCTTGAGCCTCGAGGAACTGAACAAAGCCCTTGAGGCAAACTGTGCATTGCCAGGACTCAATCCAAGCCCTGCCGACACGGTATTTAACCTTTGGAGAAGAAGAGATTTAACCGGTTTTTCCATGGGCGTCTCAATGTTAGCGTCGCTAGAGACAAAAGCATTGGGCTCACGCGAGGAGGCTTTAATCGGTATTTTACCTTCCCCCAACGGTACCTATAACCCGTTATTGGAGGCAGTAAAAAAAATACTGTCCAAAAGTGATAAAGATCATATTATCGAACTACTCAAGTCACTCCATTCAACAATGATTGATCGGGCCAGAGCAAGCCCTCACCAGTGGTTACATTCAATGGTGCGTATACTGGACAGTGACTTGACCAACCCTTCGGTTATTAACCTTGCCCATGAAGTTTTGAAATCCGGTTGGTTGGATCCACTGCCGAACTATCACAGCTATATTTTTGGGATTGGAAGACATCATGATCTACTGGTGCGTCTGGAAAGCGTTGATGAACTGAAAGTTGACGCCGCCAATTGCCTGAAAAAGTGGTATCAGGAATTGTTGTCCAGGGGGAAAAATAGCCAGGAATGGCGCTTGGCTTATAAGTGCCAACAAGAGAGAAAAGGTGATTCCTTATTGGTTACTCATTGTTATGATGGGGTGTCGTCATTCCTTAAAAATAACATTGTCAGCTTATCTTTACAGACTGCCTGGACGGACGAACCCGGGGGGATGCCGAATATAGAACGAATGTTGGTGCACAATCCTGCGTTTCCACAGTTAATCTCCGGCAAAGCTAACCACCGTCCGGTGATTATCTTGGGGAAACCTGACTGGCACAGCACAATGATTAAAAAACAGGTCGAAACCCTGTTACAACGAAAAGTTGAGAACAGCCCGGAGCTAAAGCAGTTATTGGCAAAAATCAATAAATATGATGCGAAGAAAAAACAACTTAATAATGCTCTGGTTGGATTGGAAGATTACTATTTTAGTGGTGACAGGGGGAATTGTGAAACTGAGGAACAAGAATATTTGGAAAAAAACCGGGAATATTCGGAAAAATACCAAGAATATAGGGAAAAATACCTTGCTATCCAAAGAAGTTACGAACCAGTTCTGAAATCTCTTGAGGTGCCAAGTAATGACCAAAGGACTCTGAAGGATTTAAAGGAAAAATTCGAGCAAGCGATTCAGCAGGCTTTCAGTCATTACCTGTATGGAGTGACACACTCGAAGGGTGGTGGTTTAACCTTTTGTTGGGTCGACGCTCACATCCGTAATGCTAAAAACTATTTCCGCTATGGCGCTCATGATCCATCCTCACCAGAAGAACTGTATGCCATGATGTCTGAAATTAATGGCAATCTCGATGTCGAGAAAGTTATTAAGGATAACTATTTAAGGCAGACACACAATGCCAATAATGCACTGGTGCTCAAATCCGATGAGTTGACAAAAATTGCCAGTGAATTTTTGAGCAGCGTGAATTTGAATTCGATGTATGACTCGCTGGATATCTGACAGTCTCCTGAGGGTTCTCATTATGCAAAATAAATGAAGGTTAAGATGACGCCATCATCGAACAATTTTGTCAGCCCGGTTCCTTCGCCTCTGCCAGAACTGACGGCACAGGCTGTCGCCACAAAGCCCTTGATCAGTATCCATGAGGAGAGATTCAGACCTCTGCAAGCGGCCATGAACAGCAAAGAAATAAAGTCCCTGTTCATCTGCGAACTGAAACAGCTATCAGACCGGGTGATCACTGTTTTTCCGCCAAAGGAGTTCCTCTACATCGGGATAGGCCGAAGTCCGGCAACTGTGATTGCAGAGCTTCAGGGCCGGTTAGGAAAAGACGCGGCATGCAATATGCCACTTTCTGATTTTCAGTTGCTGGAAACCTGTAAAAAGGGCAGGGTGCGATTTAAAGAAAAGATAACGCCCGAAGAACAGAAGGCGCTCTTCCATCATTTCGATAAAACTCTTGGTTCGAGGGCCCACAACCGAAAAGTGTTGCTCATTGATTATGTCTGGTCAGGAAGCACACTATTGTCAGCCA
>NZ_JAHHPO010000390.1 GCF_024606365.1 Endozoicomonas sp. ONNA2 | reverse complement strand
GTGCGACGGAAGCGGCGCAGGATGCCGTGGCGGTCAGTGCCATTGCTGACAAGTTTGGCAATGTAGACCAGGCGATTTCTGAAGCCACTGAACAGGCCGATCGCGCCACTATCATGGCCGATGAAGCCAAAGGCCATTCCCAAAGCGCAGACGCGGCCAATACCAGTGCGGTAAACGCCAAAGAAGAAGCCAAAACCGCCGCTAATGAAGCTAAAGCTGCAAGAGATGAAGCTGTAGCTATAGTACATAACGATGAAGGTAGTGTTGTACCCACTGCTGGCTCATATCCTGTAGCCGATGCTAAAGGTCATCTGGATATTGGCTGGACGCCGTTGCTTCAGGCTATGTATCCGTATTCTGGAGTGATTGGGAGTGTTGATAAAGAGGATTTGTTTAACTTTTATTACGAAGGTGGAGGATTAACTTCAAATAAGTTCGAGTTTAAGGACGAGATCTCATTCAACATAAACGGCAGGCTCGTTACTTTTGGTAGGTGGCGAAAGGTCACATTATCAGAAGCAGAGAGTACGGCTGATAGAGCTATAGCTTTTGATGATGTGTTTATAGACTGGAATGGTAATTTTTATTCTCATAGAAGTATTACGCCACACCGAACCAATACAGGCTATGACAGGGATGCTATCGCTACTGAGCATGGCTATACCAAGGTGCAGACTGGTTTGTATAAGACTGGTGACACTTATGCTTTGTTGTTGGGTAGGGTAGCTAGAAGGAACCAAGGGGCTTATCACCCGGTGTTTAATCCAGAAGGGAGTACTTCTTATGTCGATGTTAGTGAAACTTGGGCAGGCGGTGATTGGCACAGTACAGTGGCTGCAGGAGCGATAAATTCCACATTGGACTGCTTCAAGTTTGTTACAAGTATTGAGGGAAATGCTGGTAAACCTTGGGGGCTTGGAGGATCTATACAGGCCGAAGCGCAGAGTACTAAGTACGTTAGTAACCCAGACAGAAAACCCTACGACGCTATCTACGCAGACGACTTCACTCCTCTCTATTACTCAGCTAAGAACGTAGTAGACCGGCAGGCATTGCTGTTCGATAGCTTTAATAGAGCTATAGCTGGTGAGACGTTTAGTGGTGCTGAGGGGACATACAAATATTTTGAATTAGATTCAGCAGACGCAGGCGGAGATCGAGATTCTGTTATTTGGTTAAACTCAAATTTACCTAAAACATTCAGAGCAGGAGTTCCTGTATTTGGTAAGAGTATTGATGGATCAATAACATTTTTAGGTATTTCCCTTTACCACGAAACAAGTGGTGGTACGAGAATAAAACTAGATAGGTCAGTAACTAGAGAAGGCAATAAATACGTAGTATTTGCGCTTTCAAACCCAGCCCGCCCCCAATTCCTGATGGTAGACATCATTGGTTCACTCGATGCTATGCCTGATGAGTGGAAGACTCACGGTATTCCGGGTAATTGGCTCAGTGTAGGTGAAGAAGGTGAGAGTCTGATACCAGATGGAACCAGTAAGAATTATAAGCTGAGTAGGAAGTGTCTGAAGTGTTATCAGGCTCTGAAAACAAGAGACAAAGGAACTACTTGGGTTGATGCAACAGGGGTAACTAAACCTAATTTCGAGTCTGCGGCAAATTCTCATGCTGGAGCAATCGGTACTGAAGAATGTTACATGATCTTCTACCGAACCAGTGCTAATCCTTTTGAGTTGGCTGATAATTCGGTTGTAACTTGCCTGACTAATACCGCACTGGCGGCCAATACTTTTTACGCAAAACCTAGCGTTTTGAATAGCTGGCTGTCCGGGAAAATACCAACAGAATCAACAAGTACTAGATATAGCAGTCTGTCCCTTAAATATGCAGGCATTATAGATAATCAAAAATTGTCTTCAGCCGGTCACGTAGTCCCTATAACGCATGACCCTATTACATTACCTATAGGTTCACCATTTACCAAAATAGGTAGCTATCTTACAGGAAATTATATGCAGTGTTTTTACAAAGAGGTAAAACACAACGGAGAATCGTGGGGAGACGACAACAAGTTCAACATCGTAGACAAACAATCCACAGTGACAGATCTGAACGGTGAGACTGTGATTGTTGGTCAGAAGAGGGTAGAACTTCCCTATCACTCTGATGGAGTACAATACTGATGGATCTGTCTTTATTCTATGCCTATGACGAAGAAGGGAACCAAGTAGAGCTACAGAGACCTGAGACTAAGTCTTGGTCTGATGTAGTTCAGTGTGTTAATCACCATAAGGGAACCAATGATAAGGTAGTTAATCTCTTTATTGGTATGTACCTACTGGGTATTGATTGGGACTGGTTCGAGTCTTACAAGGACTGGCTCAAAGAGTGCAAGAAGGTGAGGGCATACAATGATGCTCTGGTTCCCAATGAGGAGGGAGAATACCCAGATCCTATGCCTGAACCAGTAATGGTAGAACAACCTGAGTTACTTACTGTTGAGGATGTCAGGCATAGGGAATACACGATGTTTAGGCAGGCTGCCTATGGTACTTCTGCAGAACAGTTTCATGATGTATTTGATGAGGTAGATCACGGTGCAGCTCAACGGGAGGCGGTAAAGAACCAGCTGAAAAACGCTTTGGCAGAAGATCCTTTTGCCAAACTGCTGCCCAACCTTGACCAGGGCTCAACAGTCTTTTAACTGACCACCGGCCACTGTCCACCGGCCACCGAAAGTGACCCCCGCCGAAAAAGAAGCCTACGCCAACGCCGACGATACCCGGGTGATGCTCTATACCCTGGAGCTGATGCACCCGCAGTTTACCCAGCCGCTGCGCATTGTCGCCGACAACGACCCGTTGACCGCCGAGATTGAGACCGGCGACACGGTGGAGTTCACGCCGTTCTTTTTCAGCATCAAGCGCCCGCCGATCAGTGAAGAGCCGGACCCGTCGCTGCAGATCACCGTGGATAACGTCAGTGGTTTTATGACGCCGTACCTGGACATTGCCAGCCGCTCCGGTGACAGCATCCATGTGGTGTTCAGGCCCTACCTGGTGGACGAGGGCGACGACAGCATTACCCGGTTGTCCAGCATTAAACTAGCGATCCGCAATGCCAGTGCCACGATGACCAGCGTGACGCTGACGGCGGCGCACATCAATCCGGCCAATCTGCCGTTTCCGAAAGAGAACTACACCAGTGACCGGTTTCCGGGGTTAGCATAAATTATGTTTGCTTGTTCGCCTATGCAAAAATCAGTAGGCCATAAGCAAAAAATAATCCGCCAGACTGGCAACTTTTTTTACTCTGGCTATAACGACAACTGTCGTTAAAATCCATATCAGGATAAAAACCCACTGGGTTTGCAACGTGAACATCAGCAACTACATCGGCCGACCCTGGATCAATGACCAGCAGGACTGCTGGACACTGGTGCGCGATATCTACCGGGACCATTTGCAGATTGATTTGCCCGCCATCGCCATTGATGCCGACAACTTGCGCCAGGTGGTAAAAGCCTTTGAAGATGACAAGAACTTGTCACCCTGGCAGCCAATCCCAACACCGGAGCATTTGTGCCTGGTGTTTTTTACGCCGGGGCACCACCGCGCCACCCATTGCGGGCTGTGGCTGGATGTTATGGGCGGGCGGTTTTTGCATTGTCACCGCCAGGCGGGTGTGGTGTTTGAGGACCGGGTGACGCTGGAGCAGAATGGGTGGTGTTGTCCACGGTTCTATCGTCATTCGCAGGTCAGGTCGCCGTTAGCCCAGCGGCGATAGACAATAGATTCTTGTTGTAAATGCTCCTGCCAGCGGTAATAAACAGTAACAACAGAACTGTCTATTGATTTTTCTTTAATAGAGATATAAGTCATTGGCTTTGGTTGACCAACGGTAGGAACAATATTAACAGTAAATTGGCCTTCATTAATGTCAGTATAAAGTTCTGCATCAACTGCAATAGGTTTCAGCCATCGTGATTCCATCCCTCCACATTTAGTGAAAGCATTTTTAAAATTTCTATAAATTTGTTGATAACCAGTATTTACCGTAAATTGGTCTTTGTAATCAATTTTTTTTAACGCATCTACATTGTCTGGCCCCGCAGCACAACCTGTTAATACGATAGAAGCAGCCAGAATGAACTTTTTCATAATCATCACCACGGTATAAAATGAACGGCGATAGTATCACACAGACGCCAGCCGTCTATTGGTTGAATAATCCATTTGACTTGTCTGACGTCAGTAAATACTCGTTAAATAAATCACTGACCATACGCCAGTGGCTGGCAGAAAATGGAGGTAATAAACGACTTAATTATTTGCCCACTGTATGCGTGTACAACGGCAGCGAGCTGCTGCGGGCAGAGTATGACCAGCTGATTGATGGACCAGTCTGTTTTGTCACGCTACCTACCGGTGGCGACAGCGGTTCTAATCCATTGGCAGCTATTGCCATGATTGCCATGTCGGTGTTTGTACCTGGCATGGTGGCTGGCTGGGGCGGTATGTTTGCTACTAAAACAGGCTTAACTTTTGTTGGTTCTATGGCCAGCGCAGGCATTATGATGGGCGGTGCCATGCTCATCAGCGCCGTGTTCCCGCCACCGGGCCTGCCCAACAGCGCCACACCGTCCACCGGATCGCCCACCTACTCACTGGGAACCCAGGGCAACGCCGCCCGCCTCGGCTCACCGATTCCGGTCAACTATGGCCGCATGCGCATTTACCCTGACTTTGCCGCCAAACCCTATTCAGAATACGAAGCCAATGAACAGTACCTCTATCAACTGTTCTGCATTGGCCAGGGTGAAAACCGGATATCCAGTATTCGCCTGGAAGACACACCAATTGAGAACTTTGCCGAAGTCACCACCGAAATCATCCCGCCACTGGGCAAGGTGACGCTGTTTCACACCGCCGTGGTCACGGCTGCCGAAGCGGGCGGTCAGTAGATGTCTGAACCGATTACCCTGGGACCGTACCTATTGAACGCGGTGGAGACCGAAATCAGCCGCATTGCCGTGGACGTGGTGTTTCCCGGCGGGTTGATGGGCGTCAACGAAGACAACGGCGATGAGTACAGCGTCGGCGTCAGCTTGCAGATTGGCGCCGAGTTGGTGGACGACAATGGCAATCCCACCGGCGGTGGCGTGACGGTGTTCAATGGCACCATCAGCGACTGCACCCGCACCGCCATTCGCCGCACCC
>NZ_JAHHPO010000389.1 GCF_024606365.1 Endozoicomonas sp. ONNA2 | reverse complement strand
CTCGCTACGGGCGCTATTCTCGGACAGCCTCCTATGGCCCCGGGGCGAAAGTGAATATCAAGTGATAGCCTAATATGGGGGCCATGGCAGGTTATTCAAGGGAAAATTTTCTTTACCAATTCCGGTTTTACGTTTACTGTATAAATAACCAGTAACCCGATATGCAATTGGGATAGTGAGAGCTACCATGCTGAACCAAATTTCCATCAGCAACTATGCCATCGTTGAGTACCTTAACCTGGACATTAATCCCGGGATGACTGCCATCACCGGGGAAACCGGTGCCGGTAAATCCATTATGCTGGATGCCCTTGGGCTGGCCCTGGGAGGTCGGGCGGGCATCGACTGTGTGCGTGACGGTGCCGATCGGGCCGATATCCGTGCCTGCTTCGACCTACAGCGCATCCCTGCCGCAAGAGAGTGGCTGCAGGCGCGAGATTATGGCAGTGAGCTAGCAGGTGGTTTGGCGGGCGAATGTATTCTTCGTCGGGTGATCACCCGTGAAGGTCGCTCCCGCGGGTACATCAATGGCATCCCGGTCACACTGGCCGAATTGAAGGGGTTGGGAGAGCTGTTAATCGATATTCACAGCCAGCATGCCCAACAATCATTATTGAAAAAGAGCAATCATGCTGAGTTGCTGGATGAGTTTTCCGGCTCGCTGGCGCTGTCCCGGGAGGTGGGGAGTATTGCTGGAGATTATCGTCAGACCTGCGCAAAGTTGCACTCATTATTGTCCGATCAGCAGAACCGGGAAGAGCGGATTCAGTTGCTGAGTTATCAGTTGCATGAGCTGGAGCAGTTAAACCTTCAGCCCGGAGAAGTTGAACAATTGGAACAGGAACATCGTCAGCAGTCGCAGGCTGATGCAACCTTATCGGCCTGTCATCAAGTCACCAGGGTTTGCACCAGCGATGATGGTGATAATTTGCTACAACAGCTCTCTTTCTGCCTGCACCACCTGAGTGAACTGCACATTAACCATGATGCCATCAAAAACGCTCTGGAAATGCTGTCATCCGCTCAGATTCAGGTGGAGGAAGCGATTGGCGAGCTGAATCATTTTATTGATCAATTTGAAGCAGATCCGCAAAGAGCACAGGAAATCGAAGACCGGCTCAGTGCTGTTTTTGATCTGGCTCGCAAACACCGAATCCAGCCAGAAGCGCTGGTGGAGAAACAACAGCAGATCAGCCAAGAGCTAAAAAAAGTACAGTGTCATGATGAGCAGGTTGTGGGCCTGGAACTTTCTTTGGAGCAGTTACAGAAAAAACACAATCAGTTAGCAAAAAAACTCTCTTCCAAACGCAGGGCCGCCGCTCGAAAACTGGAAAAACAGGTGTCTGAACGGATCGCCTTGTTGGGTATGCCCAAAGGCAAGTTCTGTGTCGAGTTGACAGACATTCCTGATCGCACGGTTGCCGCTCAGGGCTTTGAATCCATCGAGTTTCTGGTGACCACCAATCCGGGGCAGCCCCCGCGCCCATTGGGCAAGGTGGCTTCCGGTGGCGAGCTTTCCCGTATCAGTCTGGCCATTCAGGTAATTATTGCGCAAACCGCATCAACACCAACTCTGGTGTTTGATGAAGTGGATGTCGGTATTGGTGGCGGGACTGCAGAGATTGTCGGCAGTATGTTAAGGGAGGTGGGCAAAAGCGGGCAGATACTGTGTGTTACCCATCAGCCTCAGGTGGCATCTCAGGCACATCAGCATCTGCACGTTAGTAAAAGAGTCAGCCGCAAAGCGTCCAGTACCCGAATTCATGAGCTGGATGGTGAACATCGCGTCCACGAAATTGCCCGAATGCTCGGTGGTGTTGAGCTGACAGCACCTACATTGAGTCATGCCCAGGAGATGCTGTTTCAGGCTCAGGTGCAAACTGTATAAACCTTATTTTTTCTCCTTTGCCTTTGGCCGGACGTAAATCACCAGATTGTGATCCACGATCTCAAAACCGTGTTTTTCGGCAATGGCGTTCTGACGTTTCTCAATTTCATCGTCAACAAACTCGATAACGTCTCCGCTCTCCATACAAATCATATGATCATGATGCTCCCCGCGGGCGAGTTCAAAGACGGAGTGACCACCATCAAAATTGTGACGAATCACCAGACCGGCACTTTCGAACTGAGTCAATACCCGGTAGACTGTAGCCAGTCCTACATCGTCTTCTGCTTCAAGCAGGGCTTTGTAGACATCTTCCGCAGACATATGCTTTTCTTCAGAACATTCAAGGATCTGAAGAATCTTCACTCGAGGAAGGGTGACTTTAAGTCCTGCCTTGCGCAACTCTTGATTTTCCAACACGTTTCCCTAACCCTTTGCAATATAATCCTGCTATTATCAAATCTTCGTGCAGCTTTTCCATTTTGCTCTGCGAGCAGGCTGCAAGTCATTTTTGAGCAAGATAGTGGAAGTCTGAAACCGATGCAAAAAACCACGTTTGCCCTGGCCGCCGCACTTTTCTCAGCACTGACAGGATGCGCCAGCTCCACGGACAGTGGTTCGAAGCTTATCAGTTTCCCCGGTGCCTATAAAATTGATATCCAGCAGGGAAATGTCATAACCCGGGAAATGGTTAACCAACTCCGTCCAGGCATGACCCGTGCCCAAGTCCTATACGTGATGGGTACTCCCTTGCTGAAAGATACGTTTAACAGCAATCGCTGGGATTACGTCTGCAGCCTGCAACCCGGCGGCAAAAACCGTGAGCAGAAGACTGTCACGCTGTTTTTTGCGAATGATCAACTCCATTCCATTGAAGGTGACCTGTTACCCGGGCAAAATCAGCAGTAATTACTGTTGATATTACTTAACCCTGAAGAGCACACCCTCAGCTATCACTGTCATGTTTTTTCTGTTTCGCCTGTTCAGCCCTGCGTTTGCGAACCTCTTTGGGGTCGGCAATCAAGGGGCGGTATATCTCCACCCGTTCACCTTCCCTTAACTCTTGGTTTTCGGGTTTTAATACGGCCTTGCCAAAGATGCCCAATGTCGCCTCTTTCAGATTAATCTCCGGAAAATAATCAATAATGCCTGACGCTCTGGCTGCTTCGAGCACTGTAGTACCCTCTTTGACTTTCAGTGAGATAATCTTCTGTTCATGGGCTCTTGCATAGGCCACTTCTACATGGATAGTGGGCTCATCCATTAACATCTTAGCCATAAATCTGTTTCGCTCTGTTACCAAAGGCATCAACCATGGCGTTCATCATCTGGCCGATCAGTCCGCCCAGTGTTGCCTGAGTCAGCCTATTATTCATTTCAAACTCCAGTTCCAGGGAGACCTTGCAGCCATTCCCGGCCAGAGGCTGAAATGTCCAGATACCGAATAAGTGTTTAAATGGCCCTTCCAGTAGCTGCATCTGTATAGACCTTCCGGGGATCATTTTGTTCCTTGTGGAAAAGCTTTGACGCAATCCAATTTTTCCTACTTCCAGGGTGGCTTCCAGATACTGGCCTTCCTGACGATCAATACGGCTACCTGTGCACCCCGGCAGAAATTCTGCATACGACTCAATATCGCTGACCAGGTCATACATCTGTTCAGCGGAATACATGACCAGTGCGGAACGGGAAATCCTTGGCATAAATAGAGCCTTTCATCAAAAAGGCCGGATAGGATAACCCATTCCGGCCCTCGGATTAATAGACAGTGTCAGTGTTTTGACGGCAGATTTCAGACCGGAAAACACCAAAAGCTGAAGTTGTAGCCCGGGAGGCTGTCCAAGAATAATCTGCACCTTTCTCAGCCCGGAATTATGAGTCAGAAATTTATATCCTTGATTTTTGCCATAGAAATCAAGTCCGACAGGCTCTGTGGAAGGAACCCCATTTTGAGGCTATGACTAACTCATATAAATTTTGATTTTGTCGTCTGTTGCCACCTCTATATTGCAACCAGGAAAAGGGCATTTTTTTAAAACCGGTGCACAGGTTTCACAGGAAGCCAGATGGCCGCATTTTACAAAAAATATTTTCGATTCATTGGTTTTACAGACTCTACAGGTCATTTGCTTAAGCAGCAGAAAACTGTCAATTCCAGACTTTTCGAGGCTCTCTGGCTTCTGCACCGGGTTTGCAGTGCTAGCCTCAGCCTGAGAGGAAAAATTAGCTGGTCTGTTTTGGGCAGGTAATTGAGGCGGCTCACCGACGTACAGTCCTTGAAGTCTGCGGGCAATCTTTGCATCCTCACCTTCTTGCGCAGCCTTTATTTTTGTTTGCCTTTGCAGATTAACTGTATCAAAGAGCGTAATGCGTTCGTTTTTCAAACAGTGAATTTGCTGTTGCTTTTCTTGTAATACTTCTAATTGAGCGTCGTATTCATCACAATCTTTCAGGAATCTTTCCCAGGATTCTTTCAAAGCCGTGTGGCATTGGAGATTATTCATCCGTGTTAGAATATTGGTAGCACGCAAAATGCTCTTGCCAGAGGAGTTTTCTTTATAGTGCCAATCAATAAAGGCTTGTTCAATCAGGGGCAATTGTTTTGATAAATCGTTGGGATTTGAGAACACATTTTTAATAACCCGGTATTCATCACTCTCTTTAAAGGCATCAAGGAGAGCTCTGGGGTCATTTTTTAAAGGTGTATGCTGATCGCAGTAGTGTGTAATTTCTTTTTCCAAATCAAATGATTTGATAATGGCTTCGATAAACGGTTGCCCCATTTCTCGTTTCACGAGTTCGCAGTGTGGCGAGAATCGAGTATGCTCAACCCACGGAATATCACCAGATTTCCAGTTGCGTAATCGCTTGCCGCACCATTCACAACCAACCCAGTCACTATGCTTCTCGCAGGATAATTCTGCTTCAGCCATTTGCGTTGGAGTATGGTGGGGAAAATTATACTCAAAACCCAGGAATGTGTCAGCTTTGGCTCTGAGTATATCCATTCGTTGAGAAGGGCTTGGGGTGCTGGGGGGAAGCCGGGGATAAACATGTTCGGAAGCAGTATGACTTAAACCACGGGTATGCAGCTGTTGCCTATACCAATTGTGAGTGGTATTGCCCTGCATAGGGTTAAGAAACAGACTTCCTCTGCTGCTTTCTGGAGTTTGAGGAGGGTATTCAGTCCTGTGGGCCTGATAAAAATTCAAGTTTGTAGTGCGACTATCCATAATGAAAGAGATCCTGGTTTACGTTAATTAGTATTTTGACCATATTCTTTCAGGGAAGTTCCCTATGGTTCGAAGCATCGGTGATTGAACACCCCTGTCGGAAGACGTCGGCAGACAATGCGTCAGCAGTAAAGGACTGGTTGGCACAGGGTTTATACCACTTCTAACTCCAATGGCACTGACTTAAGGCCTAACCCCTTGATAATTCGAAGCTTGCTCGGAAAGAAGCGACTATAAATAAAGAGTCACAAGCTTAAATATTTCCCTTCCGAGCAAGCCATGAACAAGTGTAGCCAAGAATTCCTGTCCCTCGCAGATGATTGCCTTAACCAATTTGCACAGACTGAAAACGATGAATTTTCTTCAATCCTTACCTCTGATGACCTTAACTCTTTTCAGGACTGTTACCCCGGTTGCAGGGTACGGGGTTTTCCACCCATCAAAACATTAACCTTGTTCATGCGACAGGTGGCTAGTGATACTAAATCATGTCGCCACGCCCTCATTGATGAAGCGAGAGATCAGTTAGTCAAGGGCAACAAGAAAAAGGTGCCCAACACTGACACCAGCGCATATTGCAAAGCGAGGCAACGGTTGACTGAAGCATCCATAAAATGCTTGCTACGCACATCAGGCAATAGCCTTGATCGCGCCTTACCAGAATCTTGGTTATGGCATCAACGTCGTGTACTGCTTACTGACGGTTCAACATTGTTGATGCCTGACACTGAGAAACATCAGAAAGAATATCCTCAGCCCAGCACCCAAAAAAAGGGCTTGGTTTCCCGATTCTCAGAATCCTCGTTTTGATATCTCTTGGCAGTGGCGCATTGCTTGATTTTGCTGTGGCTGCCTACGAAGGGAAAGAAACCGGGGAA
>NZ_JAHHPO010000388.1 GCF_024606365.1 Endozoicomonas sp. ONNA2 | reverse complement strand
ATTGCTGCCAGGCTTCGAGGAAAACGTTCAGAACCTGCTGTGAAACACTTTTAATAATTGACTCGATTTGCCCCTCACTGAGCTGTTTACAATCATTCCAATCAGGCCGCCATAGACGAAGCCGCTCTTTTACTTCTGACACGCGATCCAAAGAGCAGCCATCAATAAACTCCATCAACAGCATATTGCTGCTTGACAGTGCTTCGTTGACGACAGGGGCTTTAACTTTCAAGGGGACCTGACATGTATGATCCCCAACGGATACCTCGATGCAGTAGGCTTTTGTTTCTGATAACCGCTTTAATATATCTGCCTGTCTTTTGGTATTTTCCAATTCTATAGATAAATCGGTTTCTTGCCGGAATGTCTTTACAACTTCTTATAACAGCTCAACATCACTTTTGCAATAGTGTTCTATCAAACCCATAAAGGGGAAAATAATCTCTGCCAGCAGATCCACATCCTCGACTATACACTCTTCTAATTTGGGCGATACCGTTTTAACCACATAATCAGCACCGTTAATGTCAACGTGATCCAACTGACAAATGGTCCCACGCCCTACAGTGTTTACATGCCTGATATAAGCACCATCAGGCTGGAACTCCTCCATGTAACCAGAGCTTGCTATTCGTTCATTCAGAATTTCAAGCATATTGTCAATATTAAGTTCACCTGCCGGATACCGACTGGTAATTGTCATCAATTCAAGGAAAAACTCAGCTTCCTGCGAATAAGAACCTTTTTTAAGTTCTGAGAGCACATCATTTCTTGTTACCATATACTGTGCACATTTCCCGAAGATGCCTGCCAGTGAAAGTATTTTGGCGGCAGCTTTCGGGGAATCTCGATAATAATACGCCTGAGACAGCGCCGAGAAAATCTGTAAGGCCCTTGATGACATACCAACGGTACGGTTCATTCTCTCACGTAATTTATTCACGGTTTCCCCGGCCCCTGATATGATTCGCTGAAACAACGATTCATTCGCGACTGTGGCATTTTCGGGCCTTTGGGCTCCCGGAATTCGCGGTTCAGTGGAGACTCTGACAACCGACCCCAATGACGGTGAATGCCCAGTTTCAACACGCTGCTCATTATCAACAACTCCACCGTGGCTAACTTCAGCATTGGTCCCTGACACTCTAAAATCCATAATAATAAACCTTCCGCTATCTGGGTGAATTTACTTCTTTGGACTTCGCTGGACATAAAAAGTTTCAAGTTAATATCCAAAATCCCAAGTAAGCTCCAATGGCATTGACTTAAGCTCACTTCCCTTGGTATTTCTTGAGCCTGCGTGCCTGCGACCTTGAATGTTGGAGCCTTTTATGCGGTTTTGGCCAATTCTTAACGGCCCTCCAACCGACCAGGTCGATTTCCAACAATATGCTGTCCAACATATTAACGATTTTCTGTTCCAGCCAGTCACCCGATGCTCCCGGCAACGTCTGAAGGAATGACACCAGCGTTTCCTGAGCCGTTTTAAAGCTCAATTCCCGTGGAGACTTGCAATGTGCTTTGCTGTTTTTCCCATCAGTGCCCGTATCAGGTTGTATACCAGAAAGTTGATGGATATTTCTTTTCTCACCATTTCCACAAATCAATATGGCGGGCACCATTTTTTCTCGAAAACCACGTCAGCCTTGGCTTGTAACAGCAAAGCCAACAGGAAGTAGTTCTCAAAATTCGCATCACCTAACAGGATGTCGCCATCCTGCAGATGGGAGAACAATTTCCTGAGCAAAGCTTTTTCCCCGGTTTCTTTCCCTTCGTAGGCAGCCACAGCAAAATCAAGCAATGCGCCA
>NZ_JAHHPO010000387.1 GCF_024606365.1 Endozoicomonas sp. ONNA2 | reverse complement strand
AATCATCAAGAACACTGAGTTTAAAATGGGAAAGTTATTTTTAGACGACTCCTAACGATTCAGAGATACTATCGTCCAAGGGTTCGCCAGCACCGAAGTTTTTCATATTCTTGGCACAGCTAAAAAGTTGATTTGAATGATTCAGATCTGAAATCTCAACGGAACGAAGATGCAAAACATCGGTATAAATTTGGACAACCAGGTCCTGTTTCTCCTTTCCCAGGTCATCGCCGGGAACTGGGTCAATATTCATCTCAATAGAACTAAGGTAAGGATTGCCTGATGTGAATGTAATCTGATTATTCATAATTTACCCTTTTTATTAAAAATTGAGTGATCCTTTACCTTTATTTGGCCTTAAAAGAAATAGATTAGTTCCCCGGCATGGCCGAGAGCCGCAGCTCTGGGTTAATTAGTTAATAAGGGCATATTTATACAGAAGCACGGGTGATTGGTCACTTTACGCCTTCGTGGCCTTCGGCAGTTGCCTGAACACAGGCCCTAATCTTTACTTTCGTCACTCTACCTGCTGCTTAGGAATTGTCTGTAAATAACTTCCACATATTCAGATGCTCCACCGCAATCATCAGGAACACTGAGTTTAAAATGGGAAAGTTATTTTTAGACGACTCCTTAACTCCCTGCGCCTTACCGTTTTTGATACTCTCCTGCACGAGCCTGTTAGAAGTCGTCGACTTTGACGTCCTGCGTCGCCCTGACTTTTACATCCATGCGGTTGTGCGCAAGATACGAGAGCAGTTTATGGAATAGATTTGTTCAATATAATTCTGACCAAAAACCTTGTGAGTAACTTAATCGTATTGGTGCAATTGTTAACCTTGGATGTTCGGCCCCGTAGGGCTTGGGGGGAGGCTTATAACAAATCCATGTCCAAGGACTGCGAATTCTCAAGACAAGCTGTGGCTTGTTGATAGGTTGGTGGCTGTTCCTGTGGTACAGGATCATCAATCGTGGATTCCGTTTGTGTTCCTTGATGGCAGGGGGTTTGTGTTCCCTGCTCACAAGTCGTTGGCGCAGGGGCTCTTGGAGCGGGGGGAGCAGGCATCGGCGCAGGGGGTATTTGAGCAAGAGGAACTGGCAGATGATACCTTGCAGCAAAGCTCCGAGTACTGTGGGTATCATTTGGGTTATTGAAAGCTGCTTTAAGGAGTCTAAAGCGTGATGCATCAGGGTTTTGGTACTTGAATCTCTGATACTCGTTATAGCAATGCGCACAGTATGCAGTAACGTAACAAAGGCCAACAAAGGTAAAAATTCCAGCGAACGTAATCGCTATAGCGATCCCTTCGCGATTGTCAAAAGAGGTGGGTTCAGAAGTCGAGTTCAGGTTTGTTGCCGGATCGGTGAAGGATGGTGTGGTATTCACCGGGTGGGCACCAGCCAAGGCAGGCATGACCCCCAATAATATCAGACACTGTTTTTGGGGGAATTGCGTTGATTCCGTCATTTGCCGTATGGCGAAACCGGCGACATTGCGTATCAGCCTGTTGCTGCCCTGCAGACTAGCCTGTAAGGCGCCTCTGGCAGAATTTACACCGTCAGACAGGGATTTGCCTACCGTAATGGTATCCGTATCCAGAGGGCAGCTCCGTAGGCTGGGCTGTGCGCAGCTGACAGTCCTGCCGGTGGTCATTGTCACCTGGCTACAACATTCTGTTTGGGAAGCTGCATCTTTTTTTCCAACCATGTCTGCATGGGGCAGGGCTGATGAGCGTTCAAGAGAAACATGCATTTCAGTTATCCTTTGATGGTAATCTGATACTTCAGACCATCAGCAGATAATTAAGTTCAATCCGGGTGGTTGATGCCGTCGGCATCAACGGTCATCTCCTGATAAAGATGCCCTCATAAAGAACTTTGGCAATCTTGCGTTGGCAGCAAAAAGAAATGAAACACACACCAGCCAGAATGTTTTTGGTCAATGGAGGTAGATCACTCATAATTATTCCACATCCCTCACATTTAACACATCACCATCAAGAAAGGGTCGACAATACGGGGAACTCAGGTCACCAAAAATCAGGAAATCCTCAAGACAGGCATTTTTGAGATCAGTCAGGGATTTCAGGCAACTATAAGACAAAATACAAGCGTTCGTTACCAGTATTGTTATTGTTCTGGAGGAAATATTTCTGCCTTCCTGCGCACATTGTAACAGGCTCAAACTGGTGCCTATGGCACCGGAAAGACCCATAATGCAATGACTTCGCCACTGAGCCAAGGGTGAAAAGATAGCCTGACCATATTTAAGATTTACAGCAGCTGCCAGGCCAAGTCCCGCGAAACCAGTTGCTAAATTGCTAATATTCATGGTTTCCCAAATCCCGGTTCAACTAACTCTCTTTTTCAGACACTTGAGACCAGTGAAAGGTTCCCGCACGCCATGTTTTGGCCTGGACTCTAAGGTAAGTAGTTAACCAAATGAAATCATATTTTTCTGACTATGTGATTATTCACTCTTGGCAACAGCTCTTGCATCCATGCAGTCGTGCTCCGTTGCAACTTTGTCACATAGCTACGGCCATACTCCCTGCTTTGCGCCTTGCATCATAACTGTCCACTTAGCCAGAAAAAGAATGACGAGTAATGGCAGGGCTACATGTGGCCTCAGGTATGGCGATGAATTCAAACGAAGATCCAGCTATTCAAAATGGCTGCGCAGTTCATATTCAGGAGTTAGAAGCAATGGCACTGATTTAAGCTCACTTCCCTTGGTATTTCTTGAGTCTGCGTGCCTGCTGTCTTGGATGTTGGAGCTTTTTATGCGGTTTTGGTCGTTTCTTAACGGCCCTTGGCTCCGACCGGCCTGGTCGATTTCCAACAATATGCTGTCCTATGATATCCAACATATTAACGATTTTCTGTTCCAGCCAGTCACCCGATGCTCCCAGCAACGTCTGAAGGAATGACACCAGTGTTTCCTGAGCCGCTTTAAAGCTCACTTCCCGTGGAGACTTGTCAATGTGCTTTGCTGCTTTCCCCATCAGTGCTCGTATCAGGTTGTATACCAGAAAGTTGATGGATATTTCTTTTCTCACCATTTCCGGACTTTTACAGCGCATAATATCCATTTTCATGGTCGTTTTGATGACATCAAAATCAATCTCGACGTGCCAGCGTTTCAAATACAGCGCAATGATCTCTGTCCGGGGATACTCCTCAGCATCCAGTAAAGTGGTAATGATGGTGCGATGTTTGTTTTTGACAGCACGGATCACCAGCTCTTCAGGCATCTGATCATAAAGCTCCTGACTCATCCACTCAGGCCGGACTGGTCTTTTTAGTTTGAATAATCCATCCTTGCTACCCAGCTTTTGATCGCATTTCCGGAAATCAATATGCCGGGCACCGTTTTTCTCGAAGACCACGTCAGCCTTGGCCTGTAACAGCAGCGCCAACAGGAAGTAGTTCTCAAAGTTCGCATCACCTAACAGAATGTCGCCATCCTGCAGATGGGAGAGCAGTTTCCTGAGCAAGGCTTGTTCCCCGGTTTCTTTCCCTTCGTAGGCAGCCACAGCAAAATCAAGCAATGCGCCA
>NZ_JAHHPO010000386.1 GCF_024606365.1 Endozoicomonas sp. ONNA2 | reverse complement strand
AGTAAACATTGCCTCCCGCTTTTATCAGGGTGCGATTGATATGAAGGGTAAACTGGATGTACGTCCGCCGGGTCACCCGAAAATGGCAGCATCTGCTGAGCTGAAGCATATTAGCCTTGAAGCCTTGTCAACACCGATGCCAGATCTTGCCCCACTGCAAGGCGATGTGAATGCGGGTATGAAAGTGCATACAGAGGGTCTATACGCCAGTGTCCTCACCAGAAACCTGAATGGCAATATCAAATTCAATATTGAAAAAGGCGTATTCACTGATGCCAATTTTGACAAAATGGTGTGTGAAGGCATCGCCATGGTACGCAAGAAAGAGCTGAGAGCCACGGATTGGGGCTCATCAACCGAGTTTACCGACCTGAGCGGTAGTTTCGTTATCAAAAATGGCGTAGCAACCAATGACAACCTGATCGCAGCGCTTGCTAATATGAATCTGAAAGGTGATGGCTACATAAATCTTGTGGATCGCCAGCTGGACTACCATATAGGCCTCAACATCCGGGGAGAAGAAGCCCCTGACAGTGACCCTGCCTGTCAGATCAACAAGGAGTATGTCAATGTCACCTGGCCTGTTCGTTGTCGGGGTGATCTTGCTGCCCCGAAGTGTGGCATTGATGTTAAACGACTGACTGAAACCATTGCTCAGATTGCTGAAAACCGCCTGAAACAGAAGATAGAAGACAAGGTACAGGGACCAGTTAAAAATCTGCTTAAGGGCTTTTTCAACTAGTATTTCTGCTCATGGCAATTACAAAGCGATCAGCCAGCAGGCTGATCGATAATTTTTTTTGTAAGTAATGACTGAAAAAGCCCCATATACAGACCCTGATTTCAGCCAGAGACTCCTGGACTGGTTCGATGCACATGGCCGTAAAAACTTGCCATGGCAGCAAAGTAAAACGCCTTATCGCGTCTGGATCAGCGAGATCATGCTGCAGCAGACGCAGGTAACCACCGTCATCCCCTACTACCAGAAGTTTATGGACCGATTTCCCGAAGTCACTGACCTTGCACAAGCCAGTGAAGATGAAGTTCTGCACTTCTGGAGTGGGCTCGGTTATTACAGCCTCTGCTGGCCGGTGTTGTAAGCGA
>NZ_JAHHPO010000385.1 GCF_024606365.1 Endozoicomonas sp. ONNA2 | reverse complement strand
CTATGTGACCGGAGTTGTAACGAAGCAGAGTGCCGGCACAAGGAGTCAGAAATATTCGATTCCATATGGCCAGCTACTTATTACAGGCTACCCGGCCAGTAATAATCTGGTTAGTGCAAATAGTGTTTGCATATTCTTAGGCAATAAATTAGTAAAAAAGTTTCTCAATGTGAGAAATATCGCTATTGCTTCCAGTTAAAACTACAATATCACCAGCATTCAATATCATTCCCACTTCGGGCTGTAGTACCATATTATCTCGTCGTACCTCGACAATTGATACGTCGGTACCTTTAAAGTCCAGTGACTCGATGGCTTTTTGATCTGCCTCGCTTTTTTTGCCCAGGGTAACAGCGTGACGATAGGTTTTTTTATCATTCTCCAGCAGATAATCACTGATGCCAGGGTAAAAGCCGTTCAGAATTTCATAGCCTTTGGTTCTGGCTTCATGGACTGTTTGACGAACATGGGCAGGGTTCATGCCCAACATCAACAGGGCATGCTTGACAATAACCAGGCTTGACTCAAGCACTTCTGGAATAACCACCGTTGCCCCTGCTTTTTTTAATGCGTCTGACTGACTGTCATCCCGAGTGCGTACAAGAACTGGAACCTCTGGCGATTGTTTTCGAACAGCCTGCAGTATTTTAAGGGCATTTTCCGGGCGATCGATACAGATAACCACCTGACTTGCCCGCTCCAGTCCAACTGCCATTAGCAGTTCTAACTTCCTGCAGTCGCCAAAGAAGACCGGATCACCGGCAAGACCCGCTTCATGAACATGAACAGGGTCATCATCAATAGCAACATACGCCTTGTTTTCCCGGGTCAAAAAGCGGGCAATGGTTTGTCCTACACGGCCGTAACCACAGATCAGGGTATGATGGTGTATGTGGGCAGTTTGTTTGCGTACTTCGTCTTCCTTTACTCGATGAATACTCTGTTCAGATTTATCGAACTTGACCAGTTTGACGATGGCATTGCTGTTTCTGATCAGAAGAGGCGCAATGATCATCGATAAGATAGTAACCGCGAGAACCACGGAAGTGAGGTTGCCGCCACTCTCACCATATTGTGATGCCAGGGCAACCAGAGCAAAACAGAACTCGCCACCCTGGGCCAGTGACAGGCTGGTTTTGAGTGAGATATTTTTGCTCTCGGCAAATATTCTGGTCAGGGTATAGATCACCAGAAACTTGAAAAGAATCAGTGCTACGGTACCCAGTAGAATCTCTTTCCAGAAAGTGACCAGAACATCCATGTCCAGCATTAAGCCGACGGACACGAAAAACAGGCCAAGGAGCACGTCCCGAAATGGTTTGATATCGGCTTCAACCTGGTGTTTGTAGTGGCTCTCACCCATCATCATGCCGGCAACAAAACCGCCCAGCGCCATGGATAAATCCATGGCATGAGAGAGCCAGGCGGCCATCAGGGCAATAACCAGCGCCATGAGAACAAACAGTTCTTCACTCCTGGCCTTGGCAACCTCGTGAAAAATGAGCGGGAGAACCCATTTGCCAATGGCCAGCATGATCACGACAAACACAATCCCTTCAGCAAAGGCAAATCCGAGAGAGGAAGCGATGGAGTCACTGCCTTCGCCAATCAGGGCGGGAATCATAATCAGAAAGACCACGGCGGCAATATCCTGAAATAGCAGGGCACCGATGACCAGCTGTCCCTGGCGGGAGCGCAGTTCATTACTCTGGGTGAGCTCCTTGGACACAATGGCTGTGGAGGAGAGAGCCAGGGCAGAGGCACAGACAAATGAGGTGAGTACGGCAAAATCAAAGGCAGTCAGAACAGTGAAAATCCCGATCCCGGTCAGGAGCACCTGCAATCCACCAAGGCCAAATACCTCTTTCTTCATGGCCAGAATGGTTTTCATGGAGAACTCAAGACCCAGGGTAAAGAGCAGGAATACCACACCAATCTCGGCCAGCAGGGCGATATCAAAGTCCTGCTGTATCAGTCCGGAAGTGGTGGGCCCAAGAATGATTCCGACAAATAGGTAACCCAGACTTTCCGGCAGCTGGAATCGCTTGAAAAAGGCAATGGTGACCGCTGACAGAGCCAGGATAAGCATGAGTTGATTGAAAAATGTAAAGTCCATGGGATCGCCAGCTGAATTTATTAGTGCCCAGAGAGTATAAGCTGAAACAGTATGTTGTAGTTATATCTACGTAATCTTTACTTACTCTGTGGTTATATTATCGCTATATTAGACACCCATTTTAGGGAATGGTTGATGATTCTACTTACTTTATACACCACGTCAGGGTGCCACCTGTGCGAAAAAGCCGAACAAATGCTCAATTTTCTGCAAAAGCAGAAGGTATGCCGTTGGGTGGCCATTGAGATCAGTGATGATGACCTTCTGGTTGATCGCTATGGTGAAAGGATTCCTGTCATCGCTACTGCAGAGGGCAGGGAGCTTGGCTGGCCATTTACCCCGGAGGAATTGATTAACTGGCTGATCCCCACCGTTTCAGGATAGGATAGCGGGAATGTCAGTAGTTCATTGACAGGGATTCCATGGTTTACTTCACTCTGGCTCAATAACACTGGCTCAATAACACGGGCTCAATAACACGGGCTCAGCAACAAGAACATTGTCAAAAAACCACATCGTCCGGACTCAATGAGAGTTTCTTTGGAAAAAAATCTGGAAAGAACGTGTCTGAACAAAAAAAACGCCTGCTCAAACTGGCGACCTACGCCTCGGTTGCAACGGCAAGCCTCCTGATCATCGCCAAGCTCATTGCCTGGTTCATGACCGGCTCCATGAGCCTGCTGGCTACCTTGCTGGACTCCACGATGGATATCCTGGCCTCCCTGATCACATTATTTGCGGTCAGGATTGCCATTTTACCCGCGGATGATGACCACCACTTTGGCCATGGCAAGGCAGAGCAGTTGGCTGTTCTGGCCCAGTCAGCCTTTATTGGCGGTTCGGCCATTGTCTTGGTACTCAATACCCTTGACCGGATAACGGGTGAAGATGTCGTACTGGATAATGAAAGCTCAGGTATCGTGGTTATGGTTTTCTCGATCATCGCCACCCTGATCCTGTTAGCCATTCAGCGCTATGTCATCCGAAAAACCAATTCCGCGGCTATTAAATCTGACTCACTGCATTATCAAGTGGATCTTCTGACCAATGTGGCGGTGCTGGCTGCGCTGTTTGCCACTCGCTATGGCTATCACCAGGTGGATAATATGCTTGCCCTGCTGATTGGCGGTTATATGTTGTTCAGTGTCAGGAACCTTGCCTGGGAATCGATCCAACAATTGATGGACAAGGCACTGCCTGAGGAAGAACTTCAGGAAATTCAGAAACGGGCCCTCTCAGTTGACGGTGTTTTGGGTATTCATGACGTCAAAACCCGGATGTCCGGCTCAACCCCGTTTATTCAGATGCATCTGGACCTTGAGCCACACATGCCCCTGATCCATGCCCACGACCTGGGGGTCCTGGCCAAGCGGGCCGTGCTTGAATACCTGCCTGAAGCGGATGTTATTGTGCATCTTGACCCGGAAGGTCATGATGAGGAGCCACAAGATTAAAGAATGCCAGTGATGTTTCTCTGGTTTGTTGAGCGACCTGTTCCGGGGACTTACCGATGTGGGTGGCGATCATTTGCACGACCTCAAGCAGAAAGGCCGGCTCATTTCTCTGGCTTTTCGGCTTTTTCGCCAATGACCTTGGCAGTAACCAGGGTGAATCGGTCTCCACCATCAGCCGGTTTGCAGGAATATCCTGCATCAGCGGGTGAAGGTGGGTTCCGCGCCGTTCATCACAGATCCATCCGGTAATGCCAATATGACAGTCCAGATCCAGGTACCGGTAGAGGGCAGATTTATCGCCTGTGAAGCAGTGCACAACCAGCCTGCTGATTAGATCCCGGTAGTTTTTGATAATATCTGCAAAACGTTCTGAAGCATCCCTCTCATGGCAGAACAGGGGCAACCCACTGTCAATGACCAGCTCCAACTGCCGCTCAAATACTTTCTCCTGGAGCAGACGGGGGGAAAAGTCACGGTTAAAATCCAGACCGGTTTCTCCAACGGCCACCACCCCGGGTTCATTGAATAAGGCTTTCAGCTCATTAAAGGCCTGAGTATTGGCATCTTTCGCCCCATGGGGGTGAATACCGGCGGTAGAGAAGCAGTGGCCAGGGTAGTTTCGGGCCAGACCCAGTACCTCTTGGGACTCTGCCAGGGAGGTGCCAGTGAGAACCATTGTTGTTACGCCGTGTTCAATAGCCCGGCTGACGACGTCGTCACGGTCTTTATTAAAAGCCTTGTCGCTGAGGTTAACACCGATATCAACCAGCTGAAGTGTCATTGGGAATCCTGTCATAACCAAGTGTTTTGCCCGATATTTTGCTGCTCACTCTTGTCATAGACAAGATTCTCTGAAAGAAGGTTCTCACAAACAAGCGATAGCCGTATCCTTGGCCACTCATAATCCTCAGGCCAAACCAATGCCAAACCAATGACAGGAGCATGAGTTGATGCAAGTGACCGAGCTGGCAATCTATCCCATCAAATCAACCAGGGGCATACCCCTCGAAAGTGCCCGGGTAACCCGAAGAGGTTTTGAACATGATCGGCGCTGGCTGTTGACGGATGAGCATGGCAAGTTTATCACCCAACGGCAATATCCGGCACTGGCAACTGTCGTCACCTCCGTTGTTGACGAAGGACTATGGATTACCCGGCCAGCTGCCGGGGACCTCTGGGTTTCCATCCCGAAAGATGAGGGAAGTTGCGCGACAGTCACGGTTTGGCAAGACGATTGTCAGGCACTGGACGCCGGGGATGCTGCTGCCCGGTGGTTCAGTGATTTCCTGAATATAAACTGTCGGCTGTGTTATCAGCCAGAACGGTCAATAAGGGCGACTGATGCCAGATACTCCGGGCCTGAGGACCATACCAGTTTTGCCGACGGTTTCCCTTTTTTGCTCACCAATGAAGCGTCTTTGGCTGATTTGAATCAACGCCTGACTGAGGCCGTGCCCATGTCCCGCTTCCGGGCCAATATAGTCGTCGGTGGTCAACAGCCCTATGAAGAGGATGGCTGGTCAGTGATCAGGGTAGGGGATATCACATTCCGGGTGGCCAAACCCTGTTCACGGTGTGTGATAACCACCGTCAACCCTGAAACCGGTCTAAAAGAGGGGAGGGAGCCGCTGTTTACCCTGGCGCAATATCGTCAAACGGATATGGGCGTTATTTTTGGCCAGAACCTTATTCCGGATCGGGAAGGGATTATCCGGATAGGGGATAAGGTCAAGGTTTTGCAATAAGTAGCTGGCCATAAGGAGTATATTATTTCATATGTTTAGCTACTTAGGAGTCGTCTAAAAATAACTTTCCCATTTTAAACTCAGTGTTCCTG
>NZ_JAHHPO010000384.1 GCF_024606365.1 Endozoicomonas sp. ONNA2 | reverse complement strand
TGCAGTGCCACGAAGAGCCCGGGAAAACCATCGCTGGATTTCGCCATCAGCAGGTTCTGTTTGACCTCGTCGCTCAAGGCGCTGGTCATGAACCGATCCAGGTAAATTGTCACGCACTCCCAGTGGCCGTTTTGCAGTGCCATGAAGAGCCCGGGAAAACCCATGGGAGATTTCGCCATCATCAGATCCTGTTTGACCCCGTCGCTCAAGGAGCTGGCCATGACCCAATCCAGGTAAATCTTCACGCACTCCCCATGGCCATTTTTCAGTGCCCCGAAGAGACCGGAAAAACCCTTGGGGGATTTCGCCATCACCAGGTTCTGTTTGACCTCGTCGCTGAAGGGGCTGATCCGAGCCAGGTATTTCTTGACGCACTCACCATGGCCCCTTAGTAATGCCATGTACAGTCCTGGTATACCATCGTTACTTTTAGCCATCAGGGCAGTCGTTTGACTATATGAATCAAGCCGGTTCAGTTGCCCCATGAATTGATCGACCATGTTCGAAGAAAAATGTCCATTTTGGAGCATTAAAAACAGGATGAACGGATTCATATCTGCCAGAACCCTGACCAACGAACTACCGGCCCGGCTCTCAACGGTTGTTGTGATTAAACATCCACCCAAAGAAGGCCCGGGGTAATACAATTTGATGAACCTGGAATTCGGGACAAGGTGCTCTATTTTAATGGCTTTCAGGGTTTGCAGGTCAGGGACGATTAAGCGTCGGACTCTCAGGGTGTCGTTGGGATCATAAAAAACCAGTTTTATCTCCGATCGCTCAGGCGACCAGTTTATCTTCAGAGCCATCGAATGGTTCGATGACGAAAACAGATAGGTTTTATTTTGTTCGCCATCGGCCAGCTGCTGTTGACAAGCCACATAAATTGCCTTGCCTACGCCATCCCGGTCAAAGTAATAACCTTCCTGTGCAGTTTTATAGCCACTGGCAGTGGTGTCATGCAGTGCCTGATCCGTTTTAATACCGCTGTGACGGGAAATTTTATCCAGCTGAT
>NZ_JAHHPO010000383.1 GCF_024606365.1 Endozoicomonas sp. ONNA2 | reverse complement strand
ATTAAATTGGTAAAATTCTTCCGGTGCAATCAAAACCTTACGGATTCAGGTAAAAAGCTTATAAACCCATTGATTGACTGAGGTTTGGATCAAGTCAAACGCCAGTTCATAAGCAATGTCCCCTTTCCGATACGGGTCAGGGATTTCTATGCCGTTATTCCATCGACCGAGCAAGTGGGTTTTACCTCTGGCCGCTGGCGTGATGCTTTCGCACTCTTTTATATGGTTTTCCTCCATGACCAGTATCAGGTCATGCTCATGAATCATTTCCGCCGTGAGCTGTCGGGCGATGTGCGGTGACAGGTCAATGCCATGTTGGGCCGCCAGTTGCGTTGCAGGCTCAGCAGCCGGTTTCCCCACCGGGGCACCCAAACCTGCAGATTGCACGTTGATGTTTTTCCCCAAGCAGTTGAGTTGCTTCCTGAACATATACTCAGCCGTGGGACTCCGGCAGATATTGCCAACACAAACCACCAAAATCGTATTAAACATGAAATAAACAGTCGTTAGTTTTCAAAAAAAAAAGACAATAAAGCCCCCCCCACTTTATCTGCTTTTACTGCTTTTTCCGCTTTTTCCGCTTTTTCTATTTTCCTCACTAATTATTAAACTCATTAATAGCATTAGTAGTCGGCAAAATCTGATTAATAACACGGTTCCAACGAGTAACGCCTGCAGTATCCACATAAACCACGTCCCGCGCCCTGAGCGGGAATCGATCGGCTAATAACAATGCGGTGGCGTTTTGCATGTTCAGCTGATAAATGGTCGGCTTGCTCTGTCCAGTAGCACTGCGCAGCACAAAAACCCCTTTCGCGTTTGAGTAGCTCTGATTGATGCCGCTCGCGGCAACCAGGGCATCGTTCAGGCTCATGCCACGTCGGTCGTAGGGCATGGCGATGGGCTTGTTGACCTCACCGAGAATCACAATCTGCCGGTAGCGGTTATTGTCGATGTTGAGCACGTCACCATCCATCATCAGATGATTCTGGGACAAATCACCATCCAGCAATTTGGCCATATCGATGATAATGCGCTTATTACCCCTTACCAGTGTCGCCTCAGCCCGGTCTGCCGAATCTCTCAGCCCCTCTGCCAGTGCAATGGCATCCAGCACTCGTAGTGGTGTACTGGTAATAGGCACTGGTCGGGGGAACTGCACCTCTCCAAGTACCTGAGCCTTCTGGCTGTTAAATGCCTGAACCCGGACACTGACCTGTGGGTCAACCACAAATTTTGAAAGTCTCTGAGTCAGTTCGCGTCTCACTTCACTGACGGTTCGCCCTGCGGCCTGCACCTCACCGGCAAACGGGAAAAAGATCATGCCATTGGCCTGCACTTCCACCCCTTCCGGTGTCACCTGCTGGCGTTCACGGATCAGTTCGTTGGAGTCACGAATCGTGCTGGATTTAGCCGAGAAGGGGCTGCTCATGACCTGCTGATTCGTAGACAGGTCCGGGTTGTTCCAGACCCGGATACTCAGTATGTCATGGGGCCCGATGTAATATTGATAGGGCCTGTCGGATGTTTTCTCAAATTCACCGTAGTCAATACGCTGTACCGGTTCCGCATTCACCAGCGTTTCATTAATACTGACGTAATGGTGATTTTTAGATTTTTTATTGGGCGTCAGGTCCGCACCGGGTGCCATAAAGCATCCGGTCAGCATTATTGCCCCGGCAATTAGGGTGACAGACTTAAAAGCTACAGACAGTTTCATAAAGAAAGTTTTCAGTGGGCAGTCGACAATATTCAGAAGACAATATTCAGAAGTTCAGGCTGGAAGATGCTGCGTAAAATGCTCGGTAATCGATTATCCGCTTTTTCTGATAACTGCCAACTATCCTGCTTTCCAGCTACTTTCCAGAAAGCCAAGCTACCGCCAATCGGCTGTAAGTGTTTACCGCAACACAGGTTCAAATTGTCACTATCTCTGCACACCCCTGCCGTGATGGGAACGGCACCTTGAACGGGATTTATGCAGTCGATGGGTCTGACGCGATGTCAGCAAGGCTTCTCTGCCTGGAACGTCAAGCAGAGAAAAAAGCTACATTACCCCAATGGGGGTTGGGGTAATTGCGGCATCGCATTGTATTAAGACCACAGGTTTTGGGGTACTTGGTATTTATAGAAGGGAAATGCGTACCTATACAAATAATGTCGTATATCAATACATTATAAACGACGGTTAGCAAGCACTGCTAACAGCTTAAGCTATGGTAAATGCTGCACGGAAGAACTAATAAAGAGAAAGTAACCATTCACCCTGATCTTTATTCTTCAGGCTGGGCAACAAGCCCAATAATATAAAGTGAGTGAGTTTAATGGATGTATGGTGTCGAGTTTATCTCCGATAGCAAAAACCATGGATATGGTATTGAAATATTTGAAACAGGGCGAATCCTTGGAGGAGATACTTCTTTCGTTTATATCGGCAGCTACGAGTATGACAAGTCAACAGAAACGGTTTCAATCAGAGTTAAGTGCAATAATGACCGGCAACCCCTTCCTCCGGTCGTATGGATGTTTTCACCGTCCTGGCAAAAAAGGAAAGCCAGAGCATGGCGGCTTTATACTGAATGGGCATCTTGAAGGAAAACCGGATCGTAAAATAGTAATTAGTCTTACCCGAAGAGCAGAGCTGCCGACAGTATGCGGTTGAAGGCACCCTGCAACCAACCGCATATCCAATCACCCTGCAAGCGGCTGATCTGATCAAAACGGATAGTTCACCGCCAGGCCAACTTCATCAACACCGATCACCACACCATAACGCGGCCCGGTATCCGCTGGGCCCTGGATCAGGTCCGAGAGCAATGCACCGGCAAAGCTGCCCAGTGCATCGGCCAGCAGGTCGTTTTTGTCGAATTTATTATTCTCTTTCCGGTCGTCAGCAAGCTCCTTGAGAACGCCCGGTACCATTCCGATCCCGGTGGCCAGGGCGATCCGTCCCCAGCGGTGTTCGGTGGCGATATCCAGCTGTCGCAGGCCAAACTCACTGGCAGCCCCGAGCGCCATGGAGATGCCGAAGTGCTGTTTCTTATCGTCATCAATACTGCTGCTGGCCAGTCCGGCAACACTGGCGGCGCCAATACCGGCAATCCACCAGGCACTGTGGTCGTAACGCTCCCGCGGGTAATTTTCATAACCGTAGTTTTCGTCATTCATCGGCTCATCGTCGGCATAGCCCGATACGTAAGGCGAGGCATAATTGCCAGGAGGGGTGCTGTATGAGTCGGCATAAAGTGCGGGGGAACTGATCAGGAAACCTGACAGCAGGGTTTTGCCTAGTGTTTTGCGGATATAACGGTGAGTCAGTGAGTCCTTTTTAGCTTGAGTTTGCATAGCTTAACATCCTTGTGTACTACTGAACGGCTAAATCCAGTCAACCCCGGGCCCAGGCCTTCCTGACAAACAGGCCGGAGGTTCAATGCACTGGATTCACGGTGGGCGGGACAACAAAAACCGCAACAAAGGAAGTACAACAAAATCTTCTTCGCTTACGTGTTCAGCTTAGAAACGAAGACGAGCACAAAGGCTAAAAACTGAATATCCGGCAGTGGCAAACGGATAAACTGACATTTTTAGTGGTGAGTGGTGCTGGCGTAATGACTTTTTATGGCAGTCCAATTCAATTGATTATGCCGGACGATGACAGGCTATTTTTTTGACAGCCCTGAATATTGATACAGTAGTTTTCAAACCCGAACTCGCCAGTGCAGGGGGATGACGCTGATGGTGGCGGTCAATTATGGCGGAATGTGGGACCTCACCCGCGTTTGCCAGAAGCTGGTGCCGACTTTCAGGGACGGCACCGAAGATTCGGTTGCAGCGAATGATGAAGAGCGGGAAGCCAGCAGATCCTCGTTCCCACAAGGCATGGGAACAAGGCCAACAACTGATCAGAAGCTGACAGTGGCACCAAACACCATGGCGTTGTTAGCGCGGTCGCTCTGGTTGCGCCACTCAGCGTATGGCTGAACGCCGTTGCGGGTCCAGGTAGCACGGAATTCGTGGTCCATCTTTTCAGTGTCCCACATATAGACATTGTTGTATTTCACCTGCACCGGGTAGGCTGGCAACTGATAGCCGATGGCGTTATCGGTACGTACATCGTCGTCAGCAGTTGGCAGGTCAGTCTGATCCAGCTGCAGACGGGTACGGTTGCTGATGGATACCCCGTTACCGAAGTGGTAGCCGATTTTCACCAGCGGTCGGGCAGAAATAGAGTCGCCGTCCTGCAGAACGTGCTGGTAACCGGCCGCTACCCACAGTTTTTCATTAATGTTGTAAGCCTGCTCAAAACCCAGAGTCAGATAAGGGCCGGCAGCGTTGGTTGCCGCGTTGTCACCCAGTTTGATGCCATCAATCTCAGCCAGCACGGTCAGGCCACCACGCTCAGTAGTAGCAAAGGTGTGACCAGCTTCGATGGTAGAAGTCACTCGGGAGCCACTTACCGTTGGCTCACTGTGGTGCTGAACGTTACCGGTAATGTAACTGTCACCAGCGAAAGAAAGGGTAGAGGCAGTAGAAATGGCAACTGCCAGGATTGTGCGCTTCATTAAGTACCTTTTATTAGTCAGGTGTTTAAAAGCGCATTGTGTTAGAAAATTCAGTTATTAAAACCCGTGACTTATCCGTATAACGGCAACCAAAAACGAACATTCCACCAGGCTCTTATCGGACTCCGGGCTGCTACTTAACCAACAGGGTAATTAATGGCTGAAGTAACCCCTTGCCTCGGATTCCAGCGTTATGAACGAACTCAAAGAAGCCAGGGTACAAAGGTAAGCTTTCCTGAAAATCCCCTGTGAGGCCTGAGCCATGAGCGCAGCAATGACCAGAATCACTCCATGGTGTTTATATGTACTTCATAAATCCCATCTTTGTCGTCATCCCGAGCGTATTCACTTTTCCATGACGACAGACTTATTCTTGTACCCCAACTCTTCAAGGGAGTTGTATATGCTGTACTCAATGCCCATGGCTACACGCTTCGTAAGGCTTTATGGTGGCTTTTCGCACATTATCCGGGAGGCTGTCCGAGAATAGGGCGTGGCGAGGATGGCAGAAAATTTCCGACTTTTCAGACCAATTTGCTGCCACCGCAAGACTGCATGGATGCAGGAGCTAGAGCAACGCAGGAGCAATTGCCGCGTAGGGCAGTCTATTCTCGGACAGCCTCCTGGCGCTGGGAAGGATGGGGCCGCCCGGGTAGCGACCAGCCGCAGTGCCGGACCATCGCTAGAACTGGCAAAATCACCGGAATGCCGGACCACGGAATGCCGGACCACGGAATGCCGGACCAAGTAAATAAACGGTAAATTCCCGTAGTTTTCGGGTTAAAAAAGCCTTAATTGCTAAACTACTACTGTCCTGTATTTTCCAGGCGATTACGCTACCAAGACAGAGACAGGTAAGAGAAACATACCTCCGCTTTCTGTTCG
>NZ_JAHHPO010000382.1 GCF_024606365.1 Endozoicomonas sp. ONNA2 | reverse complement strand
TGACCGGAGTTGCAACGCAGCAGAGTGACTGGCCACTTAGTCAGAAAATATGATTCCATTTGATTAACTACTTATTAACCAATGAACAGAGATAGGGTTTATTTTCGATGAATGTTGCGGATCTATGTCAAATCTGTTTCGAGTCTTTTAATGAAAATGATAATGAAGATCTTCGATGTGATGATAAAGTAGTTCTCCCGTGTCATGAGACTCATGTCTTTGGAAGAAAATGCATTGCTCAATGGTTTGACCGATCTAAGAAATGTCCTATTTGTAGGTCTGAAGTGCCGTCATTTATCCTTGAGAGTATGCCTCCTACTCGTTCATTGCGTGAACGGGTAATCAGAAAAGTTTCTCAAATTGCTAATGATGTTTTTATTTGTGCTGCTAGCTCTGCCCTTTCTGCGGCAACCTTTATTGGTGCCGCCGGCATTATTAACCTTGCCATTGGTTTGGCTGAGACTGGTGATGTTGGGTCTTCCCTGGCTACTGGTGTAAGTACAGCCATTGCAACTGGATCTGTTTTTGGAGCGGCAAATAGCCTGGCTGACTTAAAACTTTTGGCGTTTACGGGTGCGGCTATTGGCGTTGCCGGTTGTCCTATAGCTTTTGCAAGTAATGGCTACCTTTCTGCTTCTCATTTTGCTGGTTTTGCTACTGGTGCATACGTTGGCGGAATTTGGTCCTATATTAGTAGTACTCATCTGGATCCATAAGGCTCCTGGAATATTGATCTTCAATTCACGCAAACCCCTCACCAGGCTGAGCTTGTTGCAAAAGTAGCGAAAAAGCACAGCACTTTACGGTCGATAATCTTTAATGGGAACTTTCACTATGCATGAATGTCTGACCAAGTATTATTAACCGAAATTGGAAATTTATGAATACTGGTAATATAGCAACAGGTTTGGCAGGGGTTGGTCTGGCAGCTGCCTTTAGTCTCAATAGTGATTCCGGGTCTTCCCCTCTGACCATGTGGAGAAACCGAGTTGTCATGGCTTTTGCCAGTACAGTAGGTACCAGCTTGAGTCTGGTGCAATGCCTGCGGGAAGGCAGAAACGTATCTGCCAGAACAGCAGCGACACTGGCAACGAATGCTTCCGTTCTTGCATACAGCTATCTGCAGCCCTGGGTTGATATCACAAAGGAGTTACCGATTTACAGGTCTGAAGCAAATTGCTATGAGGAACTCTTGAAAAATAAAGGTGAAACTAGCATACCGCAATGTCAACGGTTTCTTCAGTATTTTCGTGAGGCTGTAGCCAGGGAAAAGATGCAAGCACAATTAGATCGTACCAGGGACAATAATTTAAAGGTAACCATTTATGATTGGACGGGCGGTGCAACCAAGCGTCGATATCCGTCCCATTCGTATTAAGCTGGACAGCTGAGGGCATATCTACCAGCTTACTCCGCTGTCATTCGCATTCACCTCAATCTGCAAGGGTCAAAGCTGGGGTCAGGTATTTCTTTGTGCATAACTTTTGTGGTTTACAGAGTTAAAAAGAAGATATTTGCAGAATGTAAGGCCTGCCCATCCCTCCCGGGAGCCTGACCCTGATTTTCTGACCCTGATTTTTGTTAAAACGGTTCTGCG
>NZ_JAHHPO010000381.1 GCF_024606365.1 Endozoicomonas sp. ONNA2 | reverse complement strand
GCTCCGGTCCCGGGCGACGGTAATAATGCTGTAACACCGTGAGGATAGTGTCTTCATTATCGCCGACATTATCCGGCAAGACCCGGCGGTTCGCTAAATGCATCCACCATAAACTGCAACGCTGGTGCCACCGACGCGTGGGGATAGTCCGGCAGCTCGAGGGATTGTTTCTTTTTCTTGATTTCCTCACGGGCCTCCTTGACATGTGCTTGCCAATCCAGGTAGAACGGGTGGGATTGATGTTCCTGACGGAGTTTTTCAAGCCAATCGATAAACCCGGCTACGGATAAATTTTCAATAATCGTTGTATCGTCACGGTAATACGTCCCAAGATCGCTTTTAACGGTCTCCAGAACGTCTTCGTCCAGGACAGCCCCGTAATGAAACAAGGCCAGAAGGTGGGACTGTATGGTATCGAGGGTTGGTTTCTGTAAGAGTCGCTTGGGGGATAATTCCTCTTTCAGGCCGTTCTGCAGTTCCCGGTCCGGGCACTTCTTGCAGATTTGGTCAAATTCAACGACGCCTCCCGGACAACCGGTCAATGGTATATTCCACAGGTTCTGCAAGGTCAGGGCCTTGAATGGAGCAAAGGCCGCCACCAGATCATTGAATATGGCCAATGGCATTGACAGTTGCTCACAATCTCCCATCGTTCTGATAAGGGACCAGCCCCGTTCAGCCAGTATTGCCCCGCTGTGCAAAAGCAGCCGGAGTAACCGGTCAGCGTCTTCCTGAGCCGGTATTTCCTGTTGGCCAGGCAGATTATTGTATCTGTCTGTTTCAGACATCAGGAATATATCAAGCAGAGAAGTCACCGTTCCTTCATGCAAAAAACAGCGGTGAATTGGCAAACCACTCTCTTTTAATGCCAAAAGCTCCGGGTAACTGTAATGACCGGGATTACTCACCAGCTCGATGGCCTGTTGCCATTTATGTTGATCATTCGGCGGGATGGTAAATCCTGAACTCAGTGCCTTTGCTTGCAAAGGCATTGGCAACAATTTCATTATTTTCCTGATTTTGTGCGAAGAGACAAAACTATTCAGGGAGTTCTCAATCATGGCCAGATGCCTGGAGTCCAGTTCATCATCATAACAGACCTCTACAGACCCGGTGAGGCAGCAAAAAACCACCAGTGGCAGCGGTTCAATGCCCAATGCCTGTTCACACTCACGCTTTTGATGCAGGATATCCGAAATATTTTTATAGTTACTACGCTCAACAAAAAAGCATTTAATGTCTGCATTTCTATAATGGGTGACTACGATTTTTGGATGGGGCAGGGGGCCGTAAGGATTAACTGAAACGGTTAAGGAGGCACCGTATTTGCCAGGCTTCAGTTTTGGCAAGCTGAAAATCCCGTCTGCCCCCAAATGTCCGGAGGAACTTTGCCAGGGATAAACTTCCCACCACGCTCGATGTTTTATCTCTTTACATTTTTCATCCAATGATTGCAGATCAGACAGTAGTTTTACGTCCAGTTTATCCGCAGCTGTGCCGTGTTCCGGTCGCCGGGTGTCTGCATCTTTTTTGTAGATATACAGGCACTTTGGATCGACGATGCCTATCCTCCATTTATGTTGATCTGCCGGTTTCTCGCTGGGCATCCCCTGCAAGGCAAGGGTAAAGGATCTTGGCGTGCCATCAAAGTTACTGGCTTCTTCAGCTGATGCAATGTACCGAATCGCCAGGCGCCCACACCTGGCTGCCTGCAGCAGAGCGTTTCGCTCCACTTCTCTGGGGCGGGGTAGCAGCCTGCCCGGTTCGGTGGTTGTCCATTGGCCAGAGGCCGTTACCGACGGGGTGTCAGGATTTGGTTGGCGATGCAGGCAGGATAAACCTTGTATGCCACGAAAAATATTCATGATGACGCTCCGGCAAGCATTGTTATTGACCATTTCCGAAAAGGTGGAAGCTCTTATTGATCAGAGTGACTGACCGGTAAAAAGTTCCGGCAAGACCTGGGTCTGGAAATAACTTCACTATTTTCATTGCCTGACTGGGCTGAGCTTGTCGAAGTTCGGTGGCACGACCCTTCGACAAGCTCAGGGTGAACGGA
>NZ_JAHHPO010000380.1 GCF_024606365.1 Endozoicomonas sp. ONNA2 | reverse complement strand
GTTTTGCATCATGGAAAACCCGGCATCGGAAGGTGGCAGGTATTTACGCACCTCGGCGGCGCGGGTCAGCATAAAACGGCGGTTGACGAATATATCAACCCGAAAGCGGGATTCGTCGAAAATCACCCCGGCCACCGGGGTTTCCAGCAGGCCGCAGTTTTGTGTGCTGTTGGGTGGGCAGACCAGCTCGCTGTGGCTGTCCAGCTCACCGCTCAGGGCGCTGGTAATCAGGGTGGTTTCGTTCAGGTCGCCAATCTGGCGCACCAGGGATGCCGGGTCGGGCAGTTCAATAATACCGGGGCTGAACGACGCCAGTTGCGAGCCGATGTAGCGGTTGCCGAAATAGATATCCACCAGCGAGCTTTGGGTGGCGCTGAGTTCTTCAAAGCCGGGGGGTGGGATGGCGGCAGCAAGGAATACCGGGTCGGCGGCCAACGCCAGGGGAGTGACCAGGGTGATGGAGACCGTTAGAAACTCGGTAAGGTTAGACTGCCAACGACGCATAATGGTGAATCTGCCACAGGTTATTGAGTTGTACCGGGTGGGTACTTTTTTACTGCCTCATTGCCTGAGGGTTAAAAAACGGCAACCTGGGGGGTTGCCGGTGTTGGGGGTTGTGGTTGTTGGGGGTGGTTGTTTGTTCGTCAAGGAGGAAGACCTGACCCCGGTTTTTCCAATTTTTCTACTTCGGTTCAACTGTCATAGTGACTCTATCACTGTATGCACCAGCAGTTACAGGGTTTGCACTGAGCAGGCCGATTTCAAGTGTTATGTTTTGCTTGACATCGCAAACATCTCCAATATTTGGATTTGGTTGGTCTTCAATGGCACCAGCATTGAAATCGGCTGTAAAGTCAGGTGTACCCACAGTAGATTTTCCAGTGGCATTTCCAGCCGCTACTGATAACTCGTAATTAATCGTAGAATCATCCGAACTATCAGTTAGCTTATATGAATTCTCACTTTCTACTGTCAACTTATAATCGTTTCCATTTGATGCATGATTTGAGAATACGCAGAATTGATGTGAGAACTTTGGTGTTAAGACGCCCCCCACATCAATTCCTTCATTTCCTGTTAATTCTACATCTTTGAGTCCCCAGATTCTGGCGACAGTGCCCTTTACGAGAAAAATATCAAAGAAAGCTGCTGAGTCTGCTCCAAGCTCACCATTGAGATGTTGTGGTGTCGCAGAATGAGCACTGCTCATCACTAACCCCGCAGAAACCGCTACTGCCAAAGCCAATGTCTTAAATGTTTTCATGTTACGCCCCCTTGCAGTGATTAGCTGCAAGCTATCTATTGTTATTATCAAACGAATAAAGTCGTTTAATTAGTAGCAATTTGTGAACAGGAAAGGGCGAAT
>NZ_JAHHPO010000379.1 GCF_024606365.1 Endozoicomonas sp. ONNA2 | reverse complement strand
AAGAGTCGAACTCGGGACCCTCTGATTACAAGTGGTCGTCTTGAGCATTCCGTACCATTCTAAACAATCCCATTACTCCCGCCGAAAGCCTTTAAATACAGAGCTTTACTCAAATTGTCTATTCTAAACAATCCCGTATAATACTTTTACAGTCTGAAAGTTAGCAGGCGCAGATTTTCCAAGGAGCTAACCAGCACACAAAACAGGTAAGGCGTATGGCGGCCAAGAAAACATTTAACCTGGATAACTTTGAATATCGGCTCAGGGAGAGCGTAGGAGGCCGCGGAGAGGGAACACTGTTATTTGAGAAGCGACCAAGCGGCAGTATCGAGGCTTACTTCCTGTATAAGCTGGCAGGCAAAGAAACCAAGATCAAGATAGGCCAGTACAAGAAAACCAGAACAGGCCACGGCTACACTGGCAGAGTGTAGAGAACGAGCAAGAGAGCTTGCCCGGTTACGCCGGGATTGTGGGGGCGACCTGAAAAGCTATCTTGAATCCCAAGAAGCAGAACGCGAACAACAGCAGGTCGAGGAGCAGCAACCGCAGGAAATGGAAGCTCGGAAAGGCTCCTTTGCTGAATTGATTGAATCCTGTGTAAAGGATCAGGAACAACAAGGCCGCGAGACAGTGTACCAGACGCGGTCAGGATTAGAGAGAAACGTGACAAAGGCATATCCCGGGATAGCCGCCAAGAAAGCCAGAGACGTTACACCAGACGACATAGTGACCATTCTCGCAGCAATCCATAACCGGGCATCAGAAACCGAATCGGTGCGCGTAAGAGCGCTTCTTCACGCCTGCTTTAATTTTGGTATCAAAGGCGATTACGACCCAACACGAACAGCCGAGAAGTGCTTTTATATCCAGTACAACCCTGTAGTAGCAACCAAGCGAAACAACAGCGCAATGAAGGTAGGCCAAAGGGTATTAAGCCACGATGAAATACACCAGCTATGGCACAACGTAGGCGACACGCACAGGGTAGGCTTTGTTATGGCCTGCTTTATCCGGTTTATGCTGGCGACTGGCGGGCAACGACCCAAGCAGCTACTACAGGCCACTTGGGATGATTACGACTTCGTTCGGAACTGCATCACCCTGATAGACAAGAAAGGGAAGGCAGGCACTACCAAGATTCATGTAGTCCCATTAAGCCAGAGAGCATTAAGCATACTGGAAGAAGTCAAGGCTGTATCAGCCGGTTATCCGTGGCCTTTTTGTTCTGGTGCCACAGGGCGCAAGGCAAGCAACAAAGGGCAGGTACTCCCGATCACCATAGACTCAGTCAAGAAGGCATTCATTCGGTACAACGAATGGTTGAGCGAGCAGGCCGCAGCAGAAGGCAAGCCAGAGCATAAGAACTTTTCAGCCCGAGACATACGACGAACCGTTAAGAATATTTTGATCGATGCAGGAGTAAACCGGGAGCAACGCAACCTGCTTCAATCACACGGACAAACAGGCGTTGACGTTAAGCACTATGACCGACACGAACACTTGCCAGAGAAGCGCGAGAGTATCAGGCGATACGATGCCTTGCTTGGGAAGATTATCAACGGTGAAGAAACAAAGCTGGTGGACTTGGAAGAATACAGACAGCAGATAAAATAGAGAATTCTTAAAAATAGATACCCGAAAATACCCGAGAAAATAGATTTTACTGTCTGAAAATAGAAAATATGTAAAAAGCGATACCCGAGAATACCCGATTTAATCAGATGCAGGAGATAGCACGATGCCAGCACAACCAGCACCGCAGTATATTACCGATGACAAAGGGAACCGGGTTTCTGTTGTCTTGCCTGTTGATCAGTATCAAGAGCTGTTGGATGACCTTGAAGACCTGGCGGCTGTCGCTGAGTGCAAGGGGGAGGACACCCTTTCCCATGATGAGGTCATCAAGCAACTGAAGGACAGTGCAAGCTATGAGCCAATACGCTCTACGCTGGAAGCGTTCAGCCCTGAAGGAATTACAGAAACTACCCGGAGCAACAGTCAGTCGTCTGGTAGCGTTGGCTGAATCGCTGGTGGATCAACCTTACCCCTCTGGCTGTCGCAAGCTGGCAGGAACAGAACATACATACCGGGTAAGGGCTGGCAACTACTTGTATACCAGGTTCATAACGGACAGCTTATTATTGAGATTGTTCGGTTAGGGCATCGGAAGGATATTTACCGATAAAGGTATGCAGGCCTGAGCCTGTCACCAGATAGCCGGTACAGGGTAGCTCCTGAAAAGACGGATAACCCACCCGTCCTGACTGGCTTGTTTATGTGGGGATCGCTGGGGGCAGTGATTGTGGAAAGTGTATTTACTGAATTTGTTACTTTCGGTCGTGCTGAAAAGCTGACCGGTATAGAAATAGATGAGCTGGAGCAGTTGGCCATAGAAGGCAAGGTTGGAGTTTATTTTCGGTTGAATGGGAGTGATAGGGTTAATTTTTATAAAGCTCCAATCGTAAATAACGTTACTGGAGAAACTGAGTGGGAGCTTTTGCCACTCTCATTTTTACAAGACTAAGTAGTTGGCCAAATGGAATCGTATATTTCTGGCTAAGTGGGCAGTTACTAT
>NZ_JAHHPO010000378.1 GCF_024606365.1 Endozoicomonas sp. ONNA2 | reverse complement strand
ACGACCGGCTTCCGAAGGTTTCAACGTCTTCTGAAGTTACGGATTCAGGTTTAAGACATCCGAAGAAGAAATAAGCAAGCTTCAGGTAGACCTTATTAAATCAGCTGGTGAATCATCCAAAGCTCTGATCAATCAGTCTCAAAAAGTACTTTCAGCCTTAGAAAATAATATTGAGTCTACAGTCGAGAAAACCCTAAAAGAGACCGCTACATTAATAAATGGGCAAATGACTGATATCAGTGATGCCACATCTCAACATTGCACAAACATTCTTCAGCAATTTGCGGATAAACTAACCACTGTCACAGGAAAGTTTACTTCAGACTATAAATCATTACTTCATGAAATGGAGCAAGTCATGCGCACCTGGAAAAATATAGATCGATAAGGAAGTAAGCAATGAATAACTATCATGATGAGCAAGAAGAGAACCACTGGCTTTCAGTATCTGATCTAATGTCAGGGCTAATGATGGTCTTTCTCTTTATATCTGTAGCCCTAATGAGAAGCGCATTTCTGGAGCGAGACAAAATTAAAGAGATCGCAGTTGCTTATCAGGAAAACCAAGTTGCCATATATCAGGTATTGCAAAAAGAGTTTGAGAAAGACCTTAATAAATGGCATGCAATGATAGATGAAGATACTTTAACATTTACGTTCCGAGCACCAGATGTATTATTCAAAAATGGTGAGATTGAGCTTAGCAATGAATATCAATCATTACTCTCTGACTTCTTCCCAAGATATATGAGGGTACTGAAACCATTTAAAGCCTCTATCAATGAAATTCGGATTGAAGGGCATACCAGCAGTGTGTGGAATCGCTATTCTTCAGATCAAGTCGCCTATTTCAAAAACATGGAACTATCTCAGGGACGTACCCGCTCTGTACTTGACTACGTCTACAACATACCGAGTAGCAAAACTTATCGTCCATGGATAAAAACCAATATAGCCGCAGTAGGGCTATCATCATCAAAGCTCATCCTTAATCAATATGGAAAAGAGGATGACTCCCAATCTCGGCGGGTAAGCAGGGCGATAGAATCGGCCTTACGATCGTTCCAATCAAGGCTAATTTAAACGA
>NZ_JAHHPO010000036.1 GCF_024606365.1 Endozoicomonas sp. ONNA2 | reverse complement strand
ATTTTCGGACAGCCTCCTGGCTGGTGGGAGTCGAACCCACTGGATTTCAACGAATGATTTCAGTTCATAGCGCCCCAAGCCGCGGGCGGCTGAACATCTGCAACTAACAATCGTGCCAGTACGATGTAAGTTAGTCAGAAGGGTCGTTTATGCTCAGACAGTCTCCCGGACAGGCGTTTTTCTCAGCAGCTGCCTGAACAGTTTGTTTTTCGTTGAATCACGTGAAAAAACGCTGTCTTATTTCGGAACTATTTCTCTGAATTTCAGTCCAAGCAAGAATATATATGGGCCTGCAACAGCTTATGCACTGATGGCACAATTAAATAAAGGCTTACAAAACAATATGTTAAGGAGGTTGAAATGGATGGTGCTATCAATAGATTCTGCGAAACCTTACGTCTTTCACATTCACTTCGATTAGAGGAATGCGGAATTGATCAAAACAATCAATTTGTCTTTGGTCGCAAGGTTGAATTTGGTGAATACAAAAACCTGATTCGGGCATTGTCAAATAATCCAGATCTGAGACATTTGGCTAACAAAAGTGTTGTCTGCTCACAGGATCTTCCGTCCTTAAATTACCTTTGCAGTGCTAATGAAGTTAATAGAACATTGCGTGACGGGGTAACCCTGGCTACCTGTAATAATGGATTATTGGCTTGGGTCAGGCGCAAAAATATTGAACAAGCCTATGGGATAGTGAACTCTGTCGATTGGAGGATGCAATTAAATAGAGGTATTGCACAGGCAATCAAAGACAAGCTTGGAGGCAACGATAGTGATTATTATCAGGCGTCTCAGCAGAATCGAATACACGTTGGAGAATGTTTCACTTTTGACCTTATCGGCGAAGGCAAACCCCCTGATCTAACTAATTGCCAGGCAGTTCACAATGTATTGGTACCTGTAGCGACCGATGGAGCATTTATAAACCAGCTTAAAGATGCTGTTTTCAAGGTTTTTCAGGAGGCGGATGGTCGAGGGCTGAGGCGGATTTTCTGCCCTCTGCTCGGTTGTGGTAATGCCGGTGGCTCAGGACAAGACCTGGCAACAGCGGTTGCACTGGCCAGGGATGAATTTCGATCAACAGGCAAGCAGGTACCAGAACTGATTCTGGTGGGTATGTCTTCTTCAGATAAAGACAAGAAAGCTTGCAAGGCCTTTGAACAAGAATGGAATCAGTTAGTCCTTCAAAACCCTGCAACACCTTCACGACCCCCCGCAAGTCAGGTTCCCAGTGCTGGCGCTTCAACCTCCTTGTCTGCTGCTGTCACTGAAACACCTTTGGACCCCGGGGTAACACTGGTGACTTGCATGGGTGGTTTATTGACATGGGTCGGACGTGAAAATGCAAATGCCAGGATATCCTATGGGATAGTGAATTCTGTCGACCTTGGGAAGACATTAAGTTTCAGTAACGCTGACTAAAGCAC
>NZ_JAHHPO010000377.1 GCF_024606365.1 Endozoicomonas sp. ONNA2 | reverse complement strand
ATGCCGACAAAACCCGATGCCTTTGGTGAATGAGGACACCAGTGAATCTTATCCGGATAAGAGCTTCCCTGAGCGGAGTTTTTTTTGTGCCTGTGCTGCGGGGGACCTGGAAACGGTGGATAAAATACTGGCAGTCGGCGTCGATGTCAATGTCGCGGTTTTAGAGAATGGTACTACTGCCTTGATGCAGGCAGCTGAGAACGGGCACAAGGAGGTCGTCGAGCGCCTGATCAAGAAAGGGGCAAAACTCAACGCTGCCAAGACTTCGGATGGTGCCACCGCGCTGTTCATGGCAGCCGAGGCGGGCAATATTGGCTGTCTGCAAACCCTGATCAATGCCGGGGCGAACCCCGGCATCCCCCGGACTTCGGATGGTGCAACACCACTGTGCATCGCTTTCTGGTTCGAAAACACCGGCTGCAGCCAGACTCTGGTCGCGGCCGGGGCGAAAAAAGACGACGCTTTCTATCAATGGGTATTTTTTGATGCTTGTCACAAGGGAGATTTGGCACAGGTAAAGAAGTCACTGGCACAGAGAGTCAACGTGAATGCTTTCATGAGACATGGTTTCACCGCTTTGATGTTGGCCTGTGAAGGCGGGCACGGGGCAGTTGCCGAGTTCCTGATCAACGCCGGGGCAAAGATCAATGCCACCACCAATACCGATCGTGTCACCCCGCTGTGGATTGCTGCCCACCATAATAACATCGCCTGCCTGGAAGCCCTGGCCAGAGCCGGGGCGAATGTCAACGCTGCCACAGTGAAGGGTAACTCCCCGCTTATGATCGCTGCCCATCAAGGTAACATTGACAGCGTGACGACCCTGATCGAGAAAGGGGCGGATGTCAATGCCGCCTCGGCTGAGGGCTTAACCCCGGTGCACCATGCAGCCAAAAAGGGCGATATCGGCTGCCTGAAACTCCTGCTCAATGCGGAGGCGAACCCCAACACCGCGGACAACTTTCGGGAAACCCCACTGTTCAAGGCTGCCCGGTATAACAATCCCGCTTGCCTCAAAGCCCTGCTCGCCTGGAAGGCAGATCCCAATGCTGCCAACGAAAACGGGTGCACCCCGCTACACATTGCAACCAGTGAAGGTAACGTAGAATGCCTGAAAATCCTGATCGAGGGCAAGGCGAACCTCAATGCCATCCTGAACAATGGCTACACCGCGCTGATCATCGCTACAATCAGGGGCAATGCCAACTGCCTGCACCTCCTGCTCACTGCCGGAGCGGATCCCGACCTTGCCGACCCGGGTGGAGCCACCCCGCTTCACATCGCTGCCTTCAGGGATAACCTGACCTGCCTGTTAATCCTGATCGAGGGCACGGCGAACCTCAATCCCACCCTGACCGATGGCACCACCCCGCTGGAAGCCGCTAAATCCTGCAATAACATCGCCTGCGTAAATGCCCTGACGAGGGCCGGGGCAAAGTAAAAAACAAGGTATTGTGCTGTCTGGTAAACACGGGTTTCCTGGCTTCTGAGTTTTTAAAATGGGTGATCAGTCCCTTGACAATTCTCACTACCAGCTCTGCCGGTCATAGGTAATTGGCTCAAAGCCATTCCCCGAACTCTGCCAGCATATGGTCTCTGACCACCTGTTGCCAGCCATCCGCTGTGGTTTTGCCTCGTAATTCCTGCAGGCTGGTTTGTGCTATCCGGGAGGCTGTCCGAGAATAGACTGCCCTACGCGGCAACTGCTCCTGCGTTGCT
>NZ_JAHHPO010000376.1 GCF_024606365.1 Endozoicomonas sp. ONNA2 | reverse complement strand
CGTCGGTGATCATCTTTTTACTTTCAGTCGCAGCAGTCATGATCAGTTAGCCTCCGCAGTGTTGCCAGTAATTGCTTGTTCGCCAGATTTCTTGTCAATGGCCTTGAGGTAAAAACGCATAATGTTGGCGCCAACGATTTTAAAGACAAACATCACCACCAGAGCCAGACCGATAGAGCCAGGGACACCAGCGCCCGCGGTGTCCGACAGGGTGAACAAAATGGCACCGGAACCGAAGAAGTTGACGATCAATGCACCGCCAGAAAACTGGAATGCGGTAAAGACATTCCTCTCCTTGTCAGTCAGTTCACCTTCATCAGCCAGGGATTTAGTCAGGCCTGCACCCACGTCGGTGGACTGCAGACTGCCGATAATGGCCAGACCCGTTGAACCGGGAATACCCATCAGGGGACGAAGCAGGGGCGTCAGCATTTTACGGGCAGCTTTCAATGCCCCGTAATGCTCAAGCACCGCGATCATGCCCAGGGCGAACATGGCCGTTGGTACCAGGCCCAGGGCAAACAAAAAACCGTCGGCCGCACCGCTACCACCCATGCCACGGAAAGCTGACATGCCACCAGTGACGTCTTTCATCAGCTTGCCAAAGCTGCCGTTAAGGGTGGTGAAGTCAAAGACACCGTACCACTCATTAGACTTCAATAGTCCGGAAAAGAACACGACAGCAAATGCCAGTGTTATATAGGCTCCGATGGAGACCTTCTCCTCAGTTTTCATTGTTTCCCTCCCGGGAGATTTATGGGATATCAGATGTCGACAACTGATCAGAAAATTTACCTTGCCGTAGAGCATATAAGTCTTCTGTACAAGATAGAATGAGGGTTAGACGCAGTATTTTGACCTCAGGTTTCGGATCATGACATATAGCCTTGCTATTGCCGCTGACGTTTGCTTCACGCATCAGGGACGATGTGCTGTTCTTGGTAAGTAGTTAAACAGGGGAGTGCAGTGTTTTTCGGTGTTTTATGTAAAGGTGCGGGTTTTTTGTGGACAAGTGATTTCCCTTTTTTCTTACGGGTTTCTGGTATAGGCTGCGCCTTGTTTTAGTTCAAACCGTAAATTGTCATGGGCTAACCCGAATATTTCATAAACGTGCTCCCGATCTCGCTTGTCCCTTGCAGCCCCCGGGGAGTTTTGCTCAGTCGACCGTACTTCCGGCGCTCCCTCACAAAACCCCAAGAGCGACAAAGTCCCCGGCTTTGGCATCC
>NZ_JAHHPO010000375.1 GCF_024606365.1 Endozoicomonas sp. ONNA2 | reverse complement strand
AATAGCGGGGCTATTTGACGAAGAAGCAGGAATTTTTAGACCAATTTATCGCAACCGCACGACTGCATGGATGCAGGAGCTAGAACAACGCAGGAGCAGTTGCCGCGTAGGGCCGTCTATTCTCGGAAAGCCTCCTATGCCTGCAGCCATATTGAACCAGAGTTCATTTACCTGCAGTCCATGGAAATAAAGGGGCTATATGGTTTCACCAAATAAGTAGCAGACCATCAGAAACTGCAAACCTGAACCTGTCATTTTGATTCTGTAGAAGCAATGCTTTTTTTTAAGCCAAAAACTGGAATTGCATTGCTTCAGTCAGCTCACATCAATCACTATTTATGAATTTTCACATATTGGCTTTTCACACCATCAGTCATAAAATGCCTGGTCATTTATTCCCCCTTCTGGAAAACCCTATTCCCCTATGGCCGAGGAACTCACCATTGCTATTTTCTGAACTGGCTCTCCATGAACGGGTGCAAAAAGCACTGGCTGAACTCGGCTTTGACCAGGCCACCCCGGTTCAGGAACACACCCTGCCCCTGGCCATGACCGGCAAGGATCTGATGGTCAGCGCAGAAACCGGCAGTGGCAAGACAGCGGCGTTTCTGCTGCCCATGCTCAACCATATGCACACCAACCCTTCCCCCAAAACCAGTACCCGGGCCCTGGTGCTGGTGCCTACCCGGGAATTGGGACTGCAAATATTGAAAGAGTGTGCAGCGCTGGCTCGCTACACCTACATCAAGGCGGGACTGATCGTGGGTGGCGAGGACTACCGCCATCAGGTGAACACTCTGCGGAAAAACCCGGAAATCCTGATTGCCACCCCCGGCCGCCTGATTGAGCACATGAAAAACGGCAACCACGATTTCAGCGACCTGGAATACCTGGTGCTGGATGAAGCGGACCGTATGCTGGATATGGGCTTTGGTCCTGATGTGTCAAGCATCGTTGAACAATGCCATGCCCAGCGCCAGACGTTCCTGTTCTCGGCCACCCTGGAAGCCCGGGGCCTGGGTGCAATGGCCGCCCGGATATTGAACGACCCAACCCGTCTGACGCTGAATTCTGTCCGGGAAAAACACGCCAATATCCACCAGCAGATTATTCTCTCGGACGATACCGCCCATAAAGAAAAACAGCTGATCTGGCTGCTCCGGAATGAAACCTGTGACAAAGCCCTGGTGTTCACCAATACCAAAGCCCGGGCTGAGGAATTTGTCGGCAAAATCCGGGTTAAAGGCCTGAGGGTCGGCGTACTCCACGGGGATATGGACCAACGGGAGCGCAAGCACGTCATGCGCCTGCTGCAAGATGGCAAGATCAATATTCTGATTGCCACCGATGTCGCGGCCCGTGGCCTGGATATCAAGGGCGTAGACCTGGTGATCAATCTGGAAATGGCCCGCAATGGTGATGACTATGTCCACCGTATTGGCCGCACCGGACGCGCCGGGAAACAGGGGCTGGCCATCTCCCTGATTGGGCCGGACGAATGGAACCGGATGTCCAGCATTGAACGCTACCTCCGGCTACGTTTTGACAAACGTACCATCAAAGAGCTGCCGGGCAGCTATAAAGGCCCGAAAAAGCTGAAAAGCTCCGGCAAAGCCGCCGGCAAGAAAAAACCGGCCGGTAAAAAAGGCGTTGGTAAAAAACAGCCAGCGGATAAACAACGTCACCGGAATAAGAAGAACGTGGGCAAACGTCGTACACCGACATCCGATGCCAAGCCCACTGCGGCAACCACCACCGCAACCGATGCCGGTTTTGAACCACCCAGGCGCAGGAAATAACACGACACATGAGCAATAACATATCTTTTTCCGCTCTTGGGCTGGATGAGTCGCTGATTCAGGCAGTCCATGAGGCGGGCTACCAGAACCCCACCCTGATTCAGGCCAAATCGATTCCCATGGCCCTGACCGGCCGTGACCTGATGGCATCGGCCCAGACCGGTACCGGCAAAACCGCCAGTTTTACCTTGCCCATCCTGCACCGGCTGGCGCAGATGAGAGCCAGTAAAGCGATCCGCGCCCTGGTACTTGTCCCTACCCGGGAGCTGGCCATTCAGGTTGACCACAGTTTCCAGACCTATGGCAAGCACACAGCCATTAAGACAACTGCCGTTTATGGTGGCGTAGACATTGAAGAACAGTTGCAGGTTCTGCAAGAAGGCGTTGATGTCCTGGTGGCAACACCCGGTCGTCTGGTGGATATGATCAACCGCAAACATATCCAACTGGACAGCTTGAGAATACTGGTGCTGGACGAAGCCGACCGGATGCTGGACCTGGGTTTCCATGACGATATCCAACGCATTGTGCAACACGCACCGGCAAAACGTCAGAACCTGTTGTTCTCCGCCACCTTTGCCAAAGACATCAAACAGCTGGCCCATGAATTCATGCGCCACCCGGTCAAGGTTGAGCTGGAAAACCCCGACTCTGCCGCCAACACCGTGTCCCAGTCTTTCTACCCGGTTGACCAGCAGGATAAACCGGAGATTCTCAGCTATCTCATCCATGGTGGCCGCTGGCAAAAAGTGCTGGTATTTGTCCGCACCAAAAAAGCCGCCAACAAGGTTGCCGAGCTGTTGGCAGAAGACGGCATCAATGCCCGGGCTATCCACAGCGATAAAAGTCAGTACCTGCGTATTCGCACACTGGAAGATTTTAAGGATAACTATTTTGATGTGCTGGTAGCGACGGATGTGGCCGCCAGGGGACTGGATATCGAACAGCTGCCGCTGGTCATCAATTATGACCTGCCCAAAGTTCCCCGGGACTACGTCCACCGCATTGGCCGCACCGGTCGCGCCGGACAGAAAGGCCGGGCTATTTCCCTGGTGAACCCGGAAGAGAAAACGTTGTTGGCCGGTATCCGGCAGCTGATCAAAAAACCCCTGGAAATAGAACCGCTGCCCTACTTTGAAGATGGTGAGGTTCGTCCCGCTGAAATTGATGCGCCCGTCAGTAAAACCCGAAAACGGTCAAAACCGGATCTGAAAGCCGGTAAGCCCGGGATAAAACACCGGTCGGGTAATAAATCGCACAATGGCAGTAGAAAACCGGCAGGCACGGCGTCCAAAAAAAAGAAAAGGCCTTAAAAGCTTTGAACCACAAAGGCACGAAGACACAAAGTTTTTTCCAGGCTTGCCTGGACTTTGTTCAGCAAAAAAAGCTTCTTTGTGTCTCTGTGCGACCACCATGGATGGTGGAAGTGTCGATCAAGCAGGAGCATTTATCGACACTTTGTGGTTCAAAGCTTTTATATCTTGAGCAACACCCTCAGAAAGCGGGTAAAAAAGGTCGTATACAATGGAAGATATTATCGAAGAACTGCGGGAACGCGCCCTGGATGTCTCAGTCCCCCTGGAGCTGCCGGATGAGGACCAGCTGGTTGAGGTGGAAGAACAGATTCTGGTACCCCTCCCCTACGAACTCAGGGAGTTCCTGCTGCACGTCAGTGATGTTATTTATGGCTCCATTGAACCGGTGACGGTCACCGACCCACAGTCCCATACTTATCTGCCGGAAGTCGCCGCCAATGCCTGGGCTGAAGGCCTGCCCAGAGAGCTGATCCCCATTTGTGAATGCAATGGTGAGTACTATGGCATTTTCGAAGAAGGGGAAGTGGTGCGCTGGGCTGATGGTGCAGTGACTGACGACAGTTGGCCATCGATCTGGTTATGGGCCCGGGATATCTGGCTGGAGAGCTAGGGCCTGTTGAGGTTTTGTTGCGTGCTCAGTGGCTCAGAAAAGCGTCATATGCACGAAAGACTTGCGCAGCGCGTAGTTATTCTACGTCAAGCAAGTCTGACAAAGCAGATGGCGCTTTTCTGAGCCACCCTTCGGGCGTATCAGGGCGCCCCTATGACTTCGTTGCGACATTTTGAAAGGCAACCAGCCTTCCCGCAATGCCGCGCCTCGTCATAGGAGCGCCCTGATACGCTGAGCACGCAACAAAACCTCAACAGGCCCTATGTCTAAACGAATTCTGATTATTATGGCCATGGCTGCGGAAGCCAGGCCAATCATTGACCAACTGAGACTGCAGGCACTGCCCGCCAACCCGCAGTTGCAAAGTCCCTTCCCCCGTTTTCAGGGTGAGTTTGCGGGTAATGCCATCATGATCTCCCTGAATGGCACATCCAGTGAGTACGGTGTCGACAGGATAGGCACCGAGTTTGCCGCGCTGAATACCCAGTCCGCCATTGTTGAGTTTGCCCCGGACCTGATCATTAACGCGGGAACCTGTGGTGCCTTTTCCACCGATGCGGACATTGCCGAGATCATCACGTCCGACCAGCCGGTGGTTTACCATGACCACCGGGTTCCCCTGGCGGGCTTTGACCGGTTTGCCATGGGCGCCTATCCAACCGCCTATTGCCCCGAATACTTTCAGGGTATCGGGCATAAGCTTGGTGTGGTCACCACAGGCAACTCCCTGGATATGCCAGAGATAGACAGGCAGTGGGTCAGGCAAAACCACGGCATGGCCAAAGAGATGGAGTGCGCTGCGGTTGCAGCAGCCGCCCATCTTTACGGCATTGATTTTCTGCCCATCAAATCTGTTACCGATCATATCGATATCGAACTGAATAATGTTGAACAGTTCCTGAACAACCTGAACAAGGCGAGCCAAAAGCTGGGGGAAACCTTGATCAGGGTATTAGCCAATATCCGGTGAAGTACTGGCACCACCGACCCATATTGACCTTAAGGTCAGCGCATCCTGAACCCTTTTTTCTCCAGAAACGCCCTCATATGAGGGCGGGATTCTTTCCCCAGCAAGGCTGACATCTCCTGAGACCAGGCCCGATCCAGCTTGCCTTTGGTTCGCCGCTGGTAATAGGCTCTCATGGTATCGTCGTATTGAGCCACCAGCGCCTGATTCACTGGCTGGTAACGCTCCTCCATCAACACCGCTTCCAGCGGCAGCCTGGGTTTGCACTCCGGGTCCTGATCCGGGTACCCAAGGCAGAGGCCAAAGACGGGGTAGACCTGTTCCGGCAATGCCAGCAAATCACTGACCTGTTGCGGGTCATTGCGCAGTCCCCCGATGTAGCAGATACCCAGCCCTTCTGACTCCGCAGCGACCACCACGTTCTGGGCAAACAGTGCAACGTCCACGGTGGCAATAATGAAATGCTCGGTCATCCCGTCCGCCATGGTCTTGCCCGACTGTTCACAGCACCAGCCAGCACGGTTCAGGTCGGCACAGAACACCAAAAACTCAGCCGCCTGCTCCACATAGGCCTGCCCACCCGCCAGCTCTGCCATGGCTTTGCGGGTTTTCGGGTTTCTCACCCGAATAACACTGACACCTTGCAGGTTACTGGAGGTGGCGGCACTCTGGCCTGCGCTGATCAAGTCCCTGAGCAAGCGCTCGTCGATGGGTTGTTCCGTAAATTTGCGAATAGAACGGTGGGATTGCAGCCGTTCAATGACAGACTGGGTCATGGTGTTATTCTGCCTCCTGTGATTATTACCCTTCACTATTCTGGCAATGGCCGGATTTTTCAAGGCTGTCTGCCTCTGGTAGACTTCCTCTCCCGGATCTGGCCCCGGATTTGCGCTCCGGACCGCTGACAAAGGACAATCAATAAATGATACTCTCTCTACAAGATGCCCCTCAGACAGCCACTCCCATTGTGGTCTGTGCCCTCTATAAATTCGTTGCCCTGAAGAACTTTGCCAGCCTGCGCGAACCCCTGCTCAGAACCATGGCAGCAAACCATGTCAGGGGGACGCTGCTGCTGGCCCCCGAAGGCATTAACGGCACCGTGGCCAGCACCCGCGAAGGCATTGATGCCCTGCTGGCCTGGCTTAACCGGGATACCCGCCTGAACCCCATTGAATGCAAAGAGTCCCAGAGTGACTCCATGCCGTTCAAAAGAACCAGGGTCAAACTCAAAAAAGAGATTGTCACCATGGGCGTGGCCGATATTGACCCAAACAAGGCCGTCGGGACCTATGTGGAACCGGCAGACTGGAATAGCCTGATCAGTGATCCGGATGTCCTGGTGGTGGATACCCGCAACGATTACGAAATTCAGGTGGGTACCTTCAAACACGCCATCAATCCAAAAACTGAATCTTTCCGGCAGTTCCCGGCATACGTCGATGCCAACCTCAATCCTGAGACCCATAAAAAGGTTGCCATGTTCTGCACCGGCGGCATCCGCTGCGAGAAGTCCACTGCCCTGCTCAGGGAAAAAGGCTTTGACCAGGTTTACCACCTGAAAGGCGGCATCCTGAAATACCTGGAAGAAGTACCGGAAGCAGAGTCACTCTGGGAAGGTGAATGCTTTGTCTTTGATGACCGGGTAACGGTGAATCATGACCTTGGGCCGGGCTCCTACGACCAGTGCAACGCCTGTCGCCTGCCCATCACACAAGCCGACAGGCAAAGTGACAGATACCAGCAGGGTGTCAGCTGCCCCCACTGTTATGACCAGCTGACGGAACAGCAGAAAGCCCGATTTACCGAGCGTGAAAAACAGATGCAGCTGGCCAGATCACGGGGTGAAGCCCATATGGGCGCAGAGGTTGCCGAGACCGTTGCCCACCGTCGTCAGTTAAAGGAAGACGCACGCAGGCAACAGCAGCGCCGGAGCCGGGTGGGCAAAGTCAAATAGCTGGGCTATGTTTTAATGTGCCATAAGTAGCTGGCCATATTCGATTTCATATGGTTAGCTACTTAAGTACCATTCTATGTCTGGCATCTGGTGAAGTGAGTATTAACAGCTGAACGGAGCGTCGCCATGGAACTTGAAAACCCCGAGCATCTCAACCCTTTTATCCTTCTGGGTATTGTCAACGAAAAGCTGAGGCTTACCTGCAACTCACTGGATCAGCTGGCCGATGAGATGGACATGAGCAAACAGGAGATCGAAAGCCAGCTTCATAAAATCCGTTTTCATTATCAGTCGGTCAATAATCAGTTTGTTCATGACTGACAGATATGCCAGGGGCTGTTGAACTTGCCACGAAACTTCACTTGTCACGAAACTTCAACAGTCCCTAAGCAAAATACTGCCACACCAACTTTACTGATAAAGTCCCTCCCCGTACCGCATGAACCAGCAAAATCGCAAACCCCAGGGCCATCAACGGCAACAGTGGGCGCTTCTCCTCCCGCAGAAAGTACCAGCCAGCCCCAGTTAAACAAAGTGCCAGTATCATCAGCCGGGCATCCGCCGGCTCGTCGGCAACCACTTCCATAAAGATCGCCAGACAACCAATCACATTGGCAATCAACCAGATGGGCGACAGCATCCCGATGCTGCCCAGCAACGGCAACTTGATCAGTGCGCCACCGGTCCAGGCTTTGGGCTGCAGATCCGACGACAGGTGAAAGGCAATCCCCAGGGCCAGGCCAGCGGCAATGGCAGAAAAGCCGGAAGCCGACACCACCAGCGCAGGAAGGCAGGAGTGGGTTATTGCTGAACGGTGGGACAATCCCGGAATCGTTAAATCCAGGTCCGGTAACCGAATACCGGCAATCAACCCGGCCAGGAAAAACAGGGTCTCTTCCATGAAGGCCATGGTGAGCCAGAACGGGCAAAACTCTCTGACTGCCAGAACCATACCCGCCAACAGAACAGCCATCAGCGGTGCACCATACAACTTCATAGATCACAAAACAGACAAATAAGGGTGAGGGACTATAACCGCTATCACTGCAACAAGGCCAATCAAATTCTGGTCTCAGTGTATGGCAAAGGGCGCAAGATTACCGGATATAAATACCCCGTAATAATCGCCGAAATATAGCTTAATCAAAACCAGGAAAGGTTTACCGTGAAAATTAAGCCAGGAAAAGGCATCCAGCATCTTCCAGCGGAGGTTAACCCCCACAAGACAGGCCAGACAGCTTATAAAAACGGCAAAAAATTAGCACCTCATGAGGTTGATGAACCTTACCAGAGAGCAAACTCTGCTGGTCCATCCTCAGGCAGGAAGCTCTCAGAATCGAGTATTTCCTTATTGAGTGATGAAGGTTACGAAACGGACACAAGCTCAATACCACCTGATGAGTTTTCTGACACAGCATCTGTCACACCAACGATTACACCAACGATTACACCAACGATTACAACAAAAAACCCTCATGATAATGCTGCATCTTTCGAAGAGCTTTATGTCCACAATTACTGCAAGAACGCAGAAAACTTCATCAATGAATCATTTTTTGATAGCAAAAACCATGGGGATGAACCGCTCTTCTGGACAGATGCCATGGCTCAGGAACTGAAAGCAATTGCCATAAAGGAAAACCGGCCAGTAACACTGGACGATTACTACCCATTAAATCAGGCAAAAAACCGTTCTCTGGAGCAACCCGGACAAGAGAATAATGTAGATAAATTATTTGCTCGAACTTCTCTGTTTGAGCTGCCCATATATCACCCGGAAGATATTAAGGACCGGCTGATTGAAATCTCTGACAATCGCCCAATCAACAAAAAGTCCCTTGAGAAAAACAAACTCAGTGAAAACCTCCAGAGCACCCGTGCAGCCAAAGCATTTAAAGAACCAGCCGGTAACCAGAAACTCGAAAAAGGATTACTTGCAGGCGCGGTAGCAGGTGGTGTGGCCTCAGGCGCCACCGTTGCTGCTGCCAGCGCACAACAACCACCCCATGACCCCGGCATGTTTGATCACATTTCGCCGAAAGATGTACCCATCGATGAAATAAAAATATTTGCTGCACACAATACCGAAGCCATTTCCGGCAAAGGGTCGCTGCCATTGGTGGCTACCAATCAAAATATGGGCCTGGAGGATATACTGAACAAAACCCCAATTCGGGGATTTGACCTTGATGTGCATGAACATAATGGTGAAATCGTTCTCAACCATGGTGGTTACTTCGATGCTACGGTCAGCGATGACGATATTCCTAAACTGGATAACGTACTGGAAACCATGAATGATTGGCTGGACGATCCAGCTAACCATGATGAAGTGCTGTTCCTGAATTTTGAAATGAAGGCCTCACCCTGGGCGACCTGGGATTCGCTGGAAAAAGCCTTTAGCCCCGGTCGCATTTTCTCCGCTCGTGAATACAGGGCTATGAGCAACAATTTGGGGCGTGCGCCAACGATTGAAGAGATTCGTGACAGAGGATACAAAGTTGTTGTTTATAACCATAACCATTATCTCGGAGCTGGCACCGGCAAAATCGGGTTTCGTGATTCGCCCCTTGAGGCTATCTCGGAAGACCGCACACTAATGGAGCAGTTAAGTAGTGTGAACGCTCAGGTGGGTGATTTAAAAACCAGTGAAATCGCTCCTCATATTACCACTGACCAGATTGATGAAATCATGAAAACTCCGGGGGGAAAATGGATTTCTCTGGATCAGGTATCACCTGACGACCCTCGTTTTTTCAAGCCGGAAGACCGGGATAACCTGGCATTGAATCCGGATCTGAAAGTAATGGGCCTCTTTTATGAGAGCGATAAGGCTTTTCAATCCGCCCTGCTGGGGTTTGGCACGGCCACCGCATCGGCAACGGCTGCCCTTGCCCTTGCAGGCGGTGCTTATCGGGGATTTTTGAATGAAAAGAAGATCCGCAATCAGGATAAGCTGTTGCCTGGCCACCTCAAGGCCATGGAGCTGACAGCAGTCCTGCTAAAGCGAAAAAACAGCAAGAAGCAAGCGGGTAAACCGTTAGGGGAAAAGGTAACCCTGGAAGAAGTGAAAAACCTCTATAAGCAAAATCAGCTGAAGACCATGACCAAAGACACCCTCATGGCCGGAGCCGGTTCTACTGTCAGCCTGACCGGTTCGGCACTGGCACTGGGAATGCTTTTCCCACCATTGATGCCGGCATTTGGTGGAGCGTCTGCCGGTGTAGCCGGCATCGGCACGGTAGCTACCATACTGGCGACCGTTGGTAACCGCAAACGACTGGGCAAGGCTATTGATGACGCATTTGAGAACCCCGGAGTTCTTAAGGCGCTGCAACAGCGAGTCGATGCCATGAACCTTGAAATTGAGCAATGCGCCAAAAGCAGTGGCGATGTCGATGAACTGCTGTCCAGTATGGTTTCTGACCGTGAGAAAGGTGAACGGCTGCTGAAAGCCAGCACCGTGATGCTCAGCACCAGCCTTGTGGCCAGGGCCAGTGGTATGAGCAAGTACGGTATGCCGGCCCTGGGCACGGCAGCAATGGGGGTTGGAGCCACCATGACCGGGGTGCTTGTCGCCCTCTCTGCCGCTATGAACTTTCGGGATCGGCACAGCAAATTGCAGAACCTTTCCCAGACTACATCAGAAGTCCTGCGCCCGGACTATGGCAGAAAACAGAAAAGAAAACTGGGTTTGTTTGGTGATACTGCTTTTCAGCGATTCCTGAAAAAGAACCGGACAGAAGTGATCCGGGACCTTGACCTGAAGCCGGATTGTAAAAATAAAGAGATTTCATTTGCATTTTCACTGCCGGGCAATGAAACAAAACTGGAATACTATTTACGTGGGTTTGCAGTAAAAGAATGGGTGAAAGACCTCACTGCATTCGCCAAAAAACAAAAAAACAAGCAAAACTTTGCAGAGGTTCGAAAGAATCCCGAGGCGCTAAAAGCACTACTAAGACAGTACGCCATCAAGCGGGTTGGAGACTTCGCCCACAACGACACATTTTCCGAAGGACGGTCTGGCACCCTCAAACTGTCACTGATCGGAGCATTCAGTGGTATCTTCTTCCTGCCAATACTCGGTGTGGCTGCCGGAGCCCTGGGAATAGGTCTGGGAGTGTCGAAAGCCGTTGCGGTTCATGAGCGAAAGATCTTTACCAAAAAGCTCACAGACCTTATGGATAATGAACCTGGAGAGGACGCGGAAAAAATAGCTGCCCATAATAGCCTTAATGGCATGATTGACAGCTGGACAAATATGTTGGCGGATACTTCAAAAGCGTAGCCTCTTGACACAAAAACGTCTGAAACCTCACCAGACATTCCCAAACAACAACATCAGTAAAACCACTGAGATGCGATACTGGCTACTTCAGCTCATTCAATCGCCAGTCATACTGGTACTGGATAGTACCGGTATAGTTTTTCAGTCGTCGGCCATCTGCCTGAGAAGCAAACTGGCGCAGGTGTAAAACAACCCCTTCCTGATCAATAAAATCCTGTTCATACCATTCATATATGCGGGACAGCGTCAGCTTGCCATCCACCCAGCTCATGCCTTTTTCCTGCCGGATAAAGCGCCTGGCAAGCTCATTGAGCATCGGCTCCGTATTGGCCGCAGTAAAGGCCGTTGGGGACAAGTCCGGACAACCGATGCTGGCGCAGTTCACCGCATAATGAATACGACTATCGTCCCATAGTGGTCTGAGAATCCGATGCTCAATATCATTCAACGTCAGGTTTTGCCCCACAACTTGCGTGATGTCCATATCCCAGGGCCCAAACTGGTACCAAGGGCCAATTTTGGTAATGGATTTAACCGGGTAGTGCTCCAGAATGAGATCAACCGTTAACGCGTTATAAAAGTTGATCCAGTAAGCTTTCTGCTCCGCTTCTGAGTAGTTCCCTGGGTCCAGGGAGGCCATATCCGTCAGGTATTTATCCAGCTTATCCCGATCTTCCTGACTGACCAGCTGATATCGAAAACGATTCCCATCGGGGCGAAGTGCCAGATATGTATCCAATATCTCCTGCCAGAGCTGGTGATTGATCACACCAGAAGACTCAGAATTGCTTTTATCCCACAATGCCCAGTAGCTGCTGGCAGGTGCTGCCATTACCCCCCCCGGAAGGATGAATAGCGAGGCACCAAGCAAAATTGTTATTACCGGTCGCCACAGATTGACAAGGCAAAAACGGAGGGAAGCAAAAAGATTGCAAGGTATGGTCATGGGAACTCCTTCTGTTATTTATTCAAAGACTGTTAGCCTTGACTATGCAAATCATACTGCAGCAATTTATTGCTGTTGATCATGGAAAGCAGTTCCTGAACATATTCATCACCCCGAGCGGAATACGCACGCAAACCATGGACCAGGTCCGCTCCTGTGACTGGCTCTTGCCTGGCTCTTTTCTGCTCGCGCAGCTCTCTCAAGGCCTTGTATTGACCATTGGTATTGAGATTGTGCATATAAGCATGGACCGAAGCTGCAACATCCTTAAACTTCTGAACCTCATAGGTCTCTCCTTCCGGACGGGCCCCCGGTACAATTCCACAGCCCGGAGTAAAACACCACTGACCAAAGAAGTTGTTACCCTGCCGGGCAAACCTGGAAGTCCCCCATGCCGTTTCATTGGCCGACTGAGCCAGGGCAAGAGAAGCAGGGATCCTGTCAACACACGTCAGTAACTGTGTAAAAAAACGCGGATCAATGGCTGAAATATCACGTATACGATATTTTTTTCCTATATCAGCCAGCCATAACCGATCTTTCTCCGTCAGCTCTGACTGGGAAGATAACGCAATAATCCGCTGACGATTTTGTAAGATCCTGTCATTCTCTTTTTGCACCAACGGCAACAAGAAGCCAAAGAAAGCACTTTTTTTAGCCTTGACATCAACCATACTGCCGAAGTCCGGTATGGTCACAACAGACGAATCTTCTGCCTTTTCAATCAATCCCGATACTGGCAGTTCAGGCCCTGAGACAAACTTGCCCTGACAGTGAACCCCCAAAGACAGCACAATTAATGCCAGTAAAACACCCAGCATAATTTTATCAATATTCATGAGCATGAGTACCCAAATGAAATATCTCGATACCGTGAGATGATAAAAGCTTATAGCCAAAAAAGGCAGAAAATCCACCAAAAGACGTGTAGATTCTTTACAAACCAGGTGAAACATGACAACACTTTATATGCGGCTCAACTTGGATGCGGCTCAACTTGGATGCAGCTCAACCTGGATGCAGCTCAACTTGGATGCAGCTCAACCTGGATGCAGCTCAACGCGGTTCAGCGGTGGAATTGGTATAAAATGGAATCGTATATTTCTGGCCAGACAGGCAGTTACTATGCACAACTCAGGGAGCATAGCCGTAGCTATGTAACCGGAGTTGTAACGCACTGCGACTGCATGAATACAGGAGCCGGGAGGGTGTCGGAAAATAGCGCCCGCCCAGCCTCCCGGGCGACCCAGAGAACAGCAAAAAATATGATTTCATTTGGTCAACTACTTAAATCCCTGCAAAGAGCCAAGAATAATAACAAGGGTTAACCGCCGGTCAGTAGCAGTATCCACCACTTCAGTGGAAGAAGCGGCCTGATATCCTGCCGAACAAACGGAGGCACTGTTATGATCCTAAGCCATTTCTGGGGCTTGCTTACTGAGCCTGACACCGAATGGGTCAGCATTCGAAAGCACCCGACCGGATTGCTCCGGCTCTACCTTGGTCAAATCATCTGGCTGGCAGCCCTGCCTGCCATCTGCACTTACATTGGTACTACGATGGTCGGCTGGAGCCTTCCCGGAAGTCACAAAGTTGTCAGACTTACACCCCAGAGCGCCCTGTGGATGTCTATCCTTGCCTGGATGGCGATGGTTTGTGGCGTCGCGGTTATGAGTTGGTTCATCCAGTGGATGAGTAAAAACTTCAACAGCGACCCTTCATTGACAGACTGCACAGCCTTTAGCTGTTATACCGCTTACCCTCTGTTTCTGATCGGTATTTGCGGCCTCTATCCATCACTGTGGCTGGCTATTATTGCCGGTACTGTGGCAGTATCCGCCACCGCCTACCTGCTGTACAGCGGTCTTCATATTTTTATGAAGATTCCGGCAGAACAGGGCTTTATCTATGCCAGCTCAGTGCTCTGTATTGGTCTGGTGGTTCTGGTTGCCATGATGATCACTACCGTTATTTTCTGGGGTATGGGCATTGGGCCTGAATACGTTCAGTAATGGCTGATCATGGCCGCTGTGTGCGGCTTTTTTTTGTGCCTGACGGATTTACGGATTTCACCATATTCCACTATGATTACCGGGCAAACACAGGGAGCAGACCGACAATTGCCGAACGACCTTCACCAGATTGAACAGCGGGTTCTTGAGCTTTACCAGGAAGCTGAAACCTTTTTTCAACAATCCTTTAAAAAACCCTATATTCGACTGGATCTCACCGGAGAAACAGCGGGCCAGGCATGGATCGATAAACGTCAACTTCGCTTTAATAAAGCGCTGCTTCAGGAAAACCGTGAGCACTTTATCCAACAAACCGTCGCCCATGAGGTGGCGCACCTGCTGGCCTATGAACTGTTTGGCCGAAAAATCCGGGCCCATGGCAGGGAATGGCAAGGGATAATGACCAGGGTTTTCAGAGTTCCCGCCGATCGTTGTCACCGTTACGACACCGGCAGAAGCAGCCGGAAGCAGTGGCTTTATCAATGCCAGTGCAAGACGATTCACCTGAGCACTATACGACATAATCGCTCACAACGGGGTACGGTCTATCTGTGCACAGCCTGTAAAGGGCCACTAAAGTTTCTCGGCAACGTTCAGACGGCTGCCCAAAACTGCTAATAAATCGTCACCGTATTTCTCCAGCTTAAATTGACCAATTCCAGCCATTCTCGACAATTCAAGATGGGATCGGGGACGATGCCTTATCAGCTCCATCAGGGTCTTGTCGTTCAGGATGACATAAGCCGGTACTTGCTGTTCTTCAGCATGGCCACGGCGCCATTGGCGCAAAGCCTCCCACAATTGCTGATCCTGCGCTTTCACAACCACACGACCGACTTCCCGGTATTCCTGCTCATACTTCCGGGAAGGCTCATAGCGATCACGGCGTAACTGAATACGCTCATCACCTTTTAACAGTGACCGGCAACGCTGATTCAATTTAAGGGCACCATACCGGTCGTGATCCACATTCACATACCCCCTGGCCACCAGCTGGCGATAGACCGACCGCCAGTTGCTCTGATCCAGCTCGGTGCCAATAGCAAAAGTGCTAAGACGATCATGACCAAAACGGCGGGTTTTTTCGGTACTTTTCCCCAGCAGAATATCCACCAGATGAGCCACCCCAAAGCTCTGCCCGCTGCGGTAAATACAAGACAACGCCTTGCGGGCAACTTCGGTCCCATCCCATATTTCCGGTGGTTCAAGACACAAGTCGCAATAGCCGCAGGGTTCATCCAGAGGCTCATCGAAGTAATTCAACAACACCTGACGTCGGCATCCGGTTACCTCACAAAGTGCCAGCATGGCTTCCAGCTTTTGTTGCTCTATTTGTTGAATATGCTCACTGGCACCGGAGCGGGCCTGAAGCTGTTTGAGCAGCACCACATCCTGTAAACCATAAACCATCCAGGCAGTAGCGGGCAGGCCATCACGCCCCGCACGCCCGGTCTCCTGATAATAGGCCTCAATACTTCTTGGCAGGTTGAGATGGGCAACAAACCGGACATCCGGTTTATCAATCCCCATACCAAAGGCAATGGTCGCGACAATGATGATCCCTTCTTCGACGATGAATCGATGCTGGTTTGCCCGCCGTTCTTCCGGTGACAGCCCGGCATGGTAGGGCAGCGCCTTTCGTCCTGACTGCGTTAACCACCTGGCAGTCTGATCCACTTTCTTACGGGAAAGGCAGTAAACAATACCAGAATCTTCGGGATGCTCTTTATCAAGAAAGTTCAGTAGTTGCTGCTTACCCTGCTTCTTCTGGCTGATCCGGTAGAAAATATTGGGCCGGTTAAAGCTGTCTATAAACACGCGGGCTGCTCCAAGCCCCAGTCGATCACGGATTTCCTGGCGGGTCCTCTGATCAGCGGTCGCGGTAAGGGCAATTCTGGGAACCCCCATAAACCTGGCCTGCAGGCAGGCGAGTTGCAGGTATTCCGGCCGAAAATCGTGTCCCCAATGGGACACACAGTGAGCTTCATCAATGGCAAACAAAGCCACCTGAATCCGATCCAGTAGCCGCAGCATCGCCTCAGTCAGCAGTCTTTCCGGCGCTACATACAATAAATCAAGATCACCGATCAGCAGTTCCCGCTCAACCCCAAGCCGGTCCTTTGGCGTCATGGCGGAGTGCAGACAATCAGCACGAATACCCAGCTCCCGAAGACTGCTAATCTGGTCTTCCATTAATGCTATCAATGGTGAAACGACAACTGCCGTACCACCCCTTAATAACGCGGGTATTTGATAACAGAGTGATTTCCCACCCCCTGTAGGCATCAATACCAGGGCATCACGGCCAGCAACAATTTCATGAATTACGTCTTGCTGGAATCCTCGAAAGGACTGGTAACCAAATGTATTTTTTAAAATATCCAGAGCAGGATCAGGCATTGAACAGAATCGCATCTGATAAAATACCAAGTATAAGTAGCTAACCATATGAAATCATATATTTCTGACTCCTTGTGCCGGCACTC
>NZ_JAHHPO010000374.1 GCF_024606365.1 Endozoicomonas sp. ONNA2 | reverse complement strand
TCACAAAACGAAGAAATTGTATCCTCAATTTTCTGCCATCCTCGCTATGGGGACGCCCTGTCGGGCGCTATTCTCGGACAGCCTCCTGACAAAAGCTTTTCTTTTCTTCGTGTCTTTGTGGTTCAAAAAAGCAGTGCAAAAAAACAGGATCAGAACCTTGATTGCCATTCAAGCAGAAGACTTTAACCCCGGCCAGGAATATGCACACCTGGAAGGGAATACCTCATCAGGCGCCATTGTGACTTTTACCGGAACGGTTCGGGATATGAACCTTGGCGATAAGGTGGGCGGTCTGTTTCTGGAACATTATCCGGGGATGACGGAAAAAGCCCTGGAGGAAATTATCCATGAGGCCAGAGCCCGTTGGCAGCTGCAGACGGTTCGGGTTATCCATCGTATTGGGCAGATGTATCCCGGTGACCGAATCGTGTTTGTGGGTGTCGCCAGCGCCCATCGCCAAGAGGCATTTGCTGCCTGTGAGTTTATTATGGATTACCTGAAAACCCGTGCGCCGTTCTGGAAGAAAGAGACGACGCCGGAGGGGGATCGCTGGGTTGATGAGCGTGACTCTGACCAGCAAGCGGCAGATCGCTGGCTTTGACCTTGGCAAGTGAACTCATAAAGAACGCCCGCCTCATGTCAAGAACTGTATTTTTAGCATTCTTGCTCGCTTTTCTGGTGGCATCGGTCAACGCAATAGAACTGAAAGTGGCCGTTGCAGCAAACTTCAAACCATCTCTGGAAGTTTTGGCCAAAGCGTTTGCGGCAGAAACCGGGCACCGGTTACTGATCTCCTCGGCCTCTACCGGTGCGCTGTATAACCAGATCATCCATGGTGCGCCTTTCGATATCTTTCTGTCAGCAGATAGCCACAGAGCCCGGCTGCTGGAAAAAAAGGGACTGATACTGAAAGGCAGTCGGCAGCCCTATGCCCTGGGCGTGCTGGTTTTGTGGAGTCCCGGGTTTTCCGGTGAACATGGGAAAGCCATGACACTGGAGGATCTGGCGGTCTATACAGGGCGCCTGGCCATTGCCAATCCGGCAACAGCGCCTTATGGTTTGGCAGCACAGCAGGTTTTGGAAAAGCTGGGTTTCTGGTCTTCGCTTCGCTCCCGACTGGTGCAGGGAGCCAGTATCCAGCAAGCCTGGCAGTTTGTGGCCAGTGGTCATATTCCTGCAGGGCTGGTGGCGAAAGCGCAGCTGGTCAACCATAAAGACGACGACAGCCATGTTTTTCTGATTCCTGCTACGTTGTATGATCCGATTCAGCAGGACCTGGTTATCTTGCAGCGGACCAGACAGCCTGAGGCGGCAAAGGCGTTTGTGGCGTTTATGTTGTCACCGTCTGTTCAGCACACCATTGCCAAACAGGGTTACTTGCCGGTATCAACGACAATGGCCGGTAAACCAATCTCCGAACATCGAAAGGAAGCGTTCTGAATGCTGCTCACTGCTGTCTGGGTAACGCTGAAACTGGCCACCATGACCACTTTGATTCTGATGCTGCTGGCGATTCCCATGGCATGGGGGCTGGCTAATATGCACAGCTGGCCAAGACCCGTGCTGGAAGCCCTGGTGGGTCTGCCAATGGTATTACCGCCAACCGTCCTTGGTTTTTATATATTGTTGCTTTGCTCGCCAAACTATGGGCCGGGGCAGCTCTGGTTGTCGCTGACCGGCACCACCCTGGCGTTCAGTTTTACCGGGCTGGTGATTGCTTCTGTCATCTGTTCTATGCCATTTGTCGTGCAACCACTGCAGCGGTCCTTTGAACAGCTTGACAAGGGCCTGCTTGAGGCCGCCGCCATGATGGGGGCCGGACCAATGGATCGTTTCTTTAATGTTGTCCTGCCCTGTACCCGCAGGGCGATGATTCTGGCAGCCTGCATGGGGTTTGCCCATACCGTTGGCGAGTTTGGTGTGGTGCTTATGATTGGTGGCAATATCCCCGCAGAGACGCAGGTGCTGTCCATTGCCTTGTTCGATGCGGTGGAATCGCAGCAGTTCAGCGAGGCTCATCAGATTGCTGCGGGTCTGATGGTATTTGCCATGCTGCTGCTGATTACCCTGTATAGTCTTGATCGCAAGGCCGCCTTGTCGCTGGAATCAAACATCGGTCGTCGTTAATGCTAAGAATAGATATTCAGCTTCCCCGGGATCGCTTTGTGCTTGGTGTTGATGAGTCACTGGCTACCGATAGCACCTGGGCCATTATGGGACGTTCAGGATGTGGTAAAACTTCACTGCTGAGAACCATTGCCGGTTTGGAACGTCATGCCAAAGGACGGCTCCAGTTCAATGATGAACTCTGGCAGGACTCTGAAAAGGGAATATGGGTACCGCCGGAGCAACGGGGCATTGGTTATATATTTCAGGAAGCCCGGCTGTTTCCCCATTTGAACGTTATGGCAAATCTCCAGTTTGCCTTGCAGCGGGCCGGGGCAAATGTGGCAATGCCGTCATTATCTGAGGTGGTTGAGCAGCTTGATATTGTGCATTTACTGGGACGTACGGTTGATAAACTTTCCGGCGGTGAGCAGCAGCGGGTTGCTATTGCCCGAACCTTATTAAACGGTCCCCGTCTTTTATTAATGGATGAGCCCCTGGCGTCACTTGACTGGTCAGCAAAAACCAGCATTCTTCCCTGCCTGAGAACTATCCATCAGCACTTTGGTATACCGGTGGTCATGGTGAGCCATGCCCGTGAAGAGGTTGCACGGCTGGCGGATAAACTGATGCTTGTTGAGCAGGGGCAGATTGTATCCCGTGGCGAGTGTCGTCAATTGCTCAGTGGGCCAGGTTCTCTATTAACCAGGGATGACTCTGCATTGGCGATTCTGGCAGTAGAAGTGGGTAGCCATGATCAGGAGTACGGTTTTACCGAGCTGCTGTTTGGTGGCCAGACATTGTGGGTCAATCAGATTTCAGCACTGCCGGGAACCCATCTGAAAGTCATATTGCCTGCCCGGGAAGTCAGTATTGTTGTGGAAGATATCCAATGCACAAGCATTCAGAATCGAGTGGCGACAACGATTCAGTCGATACAGGAACTGGATTCCAATAATGTCATGTTGTTTATGGCGGCTGAAGGGCAGACATTGCTGGCATTGGTCACCAGAAGAGCGCTGAGGTTATTGAATTTGTCAGTAGGGCTGCGTGTTTTTGCCCATTTCAAGGGGGCTTGTCTGGATGTTATCTGATACGCAACCCTCCAAATATGAACTGCTCAGCTAATTGGACCCGCTGGATCTTTTGTGGCATCAGCTTTTGTTATGCGTTTCCACACCATCGTGGTCTGTGCTTTCAAGCAACAGTTTTGCAGCAGCAGCAACACCTTCTTCGGTACCGTTATAAAGCAACAGAAAGCTGCCTGCAAGGAGGGACTCTTCATAGCGTACAATACTGTTTTTGGGAATTCCCATGCTGGCAAGACCTGCACCGAGTGCGGATACACCGCCAACAATCACTGCACCTTCAAGGCCTCCGACAATGGCAGACACTAATGGTCCGGCCACAACCATTGGGCCAACGCCCGGAATCACAAAAAAAGCGGCACCAAACAGAATGCCCCAGAGCCCGCCCCAGAAAGCCCCCATTTTTCCCCAGGCTTTCATTCTGTCACCTGTGTTGTAATAACCAACCACATGCTCTTCTGTGTGGTAGTCGTTACCAATGACGGATATCTTTTTCATCTCAAAGCCTGCTTTTTGCAGGCACTTGACCGCATCATCAGCAGCACTATGGGTTTTATAGACAGCAACACAAGTGTTCGGTGTTTTCATCATCAAGCTCCAGAAAGAGACTGAAACCAGTCTATTAGGAAATCGTTGTTAAAAAAGTAGATGATTTTAACTGACAGTCAAATGGTTGACAGGTGTCTGATGATCAATGAAGGGGGATGGGAGAGCTTTTCAACTTTTGGTCAGACTGTTTGTTTGGTTTTGACCGTCAGGCGAGAAATATTCGCCCATAAAAAAGAGCAACCCCAGGTGCTCTTTTACTGTTTTCCCGGGAGGGGAAAAGCTTATACTTTCTCTACGTTGGCAGCCTGAAGACCCTTCTGGCCCTGCTCAACGTCAAAGGTCACAGCCTGACCTTCTGCGAGAGTCTTGAAACCGTCACCAATGATGGCACGGAAGTGAACAAAAACGTCTGGACCGCCGTTATCCTGAGCGATAAAGCCAAAGCCTTTCTCTTCACTGAACCACTTTACCGTTCCGGTCGATTTAGACATGCAATGTCTCCTGAATATTTCTATAAAAATGCGTTGTACACGCGTTAAGCCAATGTGCAGTCACATCTTCATATATCTATTTAAGAGTAAAGCAATCAAAGTAGCAGAACTTAAACTAAGAAGAAGTGGTGTGACGGTCAGGAAGTACTCAAAAAGCAATACGATTTTTCGTTCTTCTCAATAATGGCCAATAGAAACTCTAATAGCTGTCTGAAGGGATGTCAAAGATTTTATCAAGTTTGTTATCAACAGAATAACGAACGAATTTTAACCGAAAATCAGGGGCTCGATGGACCTGTTGGATAAGAAATCTTTACCTGGTTTTCAGGTATTCAGGACAGCTCCTTATTACCTTTTGTTCACCGTTTTTTAGTGCTCTTGATGGGCAGCAACAGGTCATGGGTGATCGGAATAAATTGACTGGACGATTGCATCAGCGATGCTGCTGTCAGAGCTTCAACACTGTAGACCTCAGTCTGCAGGCCAAAGTCCTGTTGCACTTTTTGCAACAGCAGGTCAAAGTCACCATCACCGGAAGCGAGGGCAATGATATCGACCTCGGGTGCCTGGCTCATGACATCCAGCGTTATCCCCACATCCCAGTCACCTTTTGAGGTGCCGTCGCTTCTTTGAATATAAGGCTTCAGCTTTACTTCAAAGCCAATGGCCCGAAGAATGTCCTGGAATTGCCGCTGCCTGGGGTCCCCGCGATCTATAGCGTAGGCGATGGCTCTGGTAATCTTTCTGCCCTTGCTGACCAGCGCCCAGAACGCGTTGTAATCAAAATGGCTGTTATAGAACTGGCGGGTGGTGTAATAGATGTTCTGCACATCAACAAACAGCGCAACACGTTTTTCAGTCATAGGTTCTTATCCTGTCATGCTGTTTCATGATGATGGTTGATGATGCCTTGCGGACAAGATACATCAGGCCGCCAATGGCAAGCATCGATGCCAACGCCATGACAATTACGTACAGATTGCCTTGCGTCGGATTTTTCAGTAAAACGATCAGGTTTCTTGCCTGCATACCTGCCCAAAGGGCAAACAGCGTTCTGGGTAACATGCCAATAAAGCCGGCTACCAGAAATGTAGCAAGGCGAACGCCAATCGCCGGTAGCACCAGGTTCATTAATGAAAAGGGCAGGACTGGTGATATTCGGGTCAGAATCACCAGTGGCCACTGATGATGTTTCACTGCATCAAGCGTCAGGTGTATTCGGGAGTTTGGGGGGAGTGTCTTCATCAGCTGCCCATGATCCAGTGATTTCCCCACCAGATAGCCCAGAGCAGACGCTGCCGGGTAGGAGATCAGGATATAGAAAAACGCTGGCCACCCCAGAAAATAGCCACTGATCAGGGCGATAAGGGTAGACGGTGTCAGGGCCAGTGCCATGGTCAGGGCGCTGGCCGTGAAGAGCCAGGCCCACTGGTGGAGGGATAACGTGTAAAGGGTGTCCTGCCAGGTGATCGCGAGTGAGGTGACCAGGGTGCTGCCAAAGAGGGAAGTCATAGTGAGCATTCCCATCAATGAGAGTATCTGACGATTCTTTCTGAAAAAAGAGCATCGCAAGACAGTGCTGCGAAGGGATAAGCAATTCACTGGAAATGACCGGCCGCTGTCGATAAAACCTGTAAGAATAATGGCTGATACAGTAAGAATCAATTAGCGAGAACCGGACCTTTTGTTGAGTTTTCGCTGAAGTGTCCTGCGATGTGTGCCCGGGCTTTTGGCGGCGGCAGAGATATTGCCGCTGTGCTACAGTACTTTCTGCAGACACTCCCACTCCAGCAGCTGGTAACAGGATTTAACCCTGCCAAAATTGATATTGAAAACAGGCTGGCGTACCCAACAACCAAGTGTGGTATATAAGTAGCTAACCATATGAAATCATATATTTCTGACTCCTTGTGCCGGCACTC
>NZ_JAHHPO010000373.1 GCF_024606365.1 Endozoicomonas sp. ONNA2 | reverse complement strand
GGATGCGGGCAGCGGCTGTAGAGTAGCAATGTCGAAGTTATTTCAGGACAGCTCCTAAAGGTACCAATGCCCATGGCGCGTGAAAATATTTCGCGCCAACTTCAGGGATGAACAATGGTTAAGGAAAATATTTTCACGGCAAAGAGTACGAATAAAAGCTGCTCTTTCCCTTTGAAGTTCTGCATGTTCATCAGCCCATTAAACTAACTTCAGGAATTATGATCAGCTATTAGCTGAAAACATTCCCAATGCTCATGATTCGACGCCAGCATCAAAGCCGTTTGGCCACTTTTGTTTTGTGCATTGATCGACGACAAATCATTTTTAAGCAAAACGTGAACGCAGTCTTTGTGACCGTTATTTGCCGCCGCCATTAATGGCGTCCAGCCTTTCTTGTTACGCAGGCTTGCATTCATTTCTTTATGTTCCAGAAGCGCCTTCAGACACGCCGTTTGCCCATATTCTGCTGCGTACATTACTGCGGTCCAACCGCTGTTGTCCTGCACATTTAATTTGATTTCTTTTTGTTCCAGAAGCTCTTTCAGGAACTGTGTTTGCCCATTTTTTGCAGCCAGCATGAGTGCAATTGTACCTTGTTTACTGGTTGTATTGATGTCAATAGCCGTTTGTCCAAGCAATAACAAGGCACAGCGTTCATAACCGCCATATACCGCCTGCATCAAAGCCGTATAGCCGATTTTGTTTGTTGCATTGATCGACGACTTGTCATGCTCAAGCAGCGCTTTAACGCAGTCCTCATGACCTTTTCTTGCTGCCAACATTAGTGGTGTCCAGCCCTCTTTGTTACGCAGGTTTACATTAATTCTGTTTTGTTTCAGCAGTGCCTTCAGAAACTCTGTTTGCCCATCGGTTGCTACGATATGTAATACGGTCCAACCGGCATTAGCCTGAACATTTGGATCGATGTATTTCTGCGCCATAAGTTCATCAAAGCACTGCGTGTACCCATTTTTTGCGGCCAGCATGAGTGCCGTATTGCCCTCTTTATCCTTCTTGTTCACGTCAATGACTTGCTTCGCCAGAATTGCTCTCAGGCAATCAACATGGCCACTTCTTGCGGCCAGCATTGCTGGCGTTAACCCTTGTTCATTGTGAAAATGAATCAATGCTGTGGCAAAATCCAGTGCTTCCGTCAGTAATTCCAAGTGGCCACTGTCTGCTGCATCCAGGACCTGTTGTAATAGTTTCCATGGGTGCTGTCTTGTTGCGTTACCGCGCTGAACATAGAACCATACATTCTTACCGTTTTTATTGGTTATATTGATGTCAATCTCCGGGTGTTGGAGTAATAACCTGGCACAACGTACATCCCCTCCAATTGCTGCCAGTAGCAAAGCCGATAAGCCGTTGCTGTTTTTTGCATTGATCGGCGACACGTTATGCTCAAGCAACACCTTGACGCAGTCCCCATGACCGCTTCTTGCTGCCGCCATTAATGGCGTCCAGCCTTTCTTGTTATGTAGGCTTGCATTAATTTCTTTTTGTTCCACAAGCGCCTTCAGACACTCCGTTTGCCCATATTCTGCTGCGTGCATTACTGCGGTCCAACCGCTGTTGTCCTGCGCATTTAATTTGATTTTTTTCTGTGTCAGAAGCGCTTTCAGAAACTCCGTTTGCCCATTTCTTGCAGCCAGCATAAGTGCAGTTAAACCGTTTTTACCGGTTGCATTGATGCCAATAGCCGTTTGTCGAAGTAATAACAAGGCACAACGTTCATGTCCTCCAGATACCGCCAGGATCAAAGCCGTATAGCCGCTGTTGTTTTTTGCATTGAGCGACGACACGTTTTGCTCAAGCAACACCTGGACGCAGTCCTCATGACCGCAGCTTGCTGCACCCATTAATGGTGTCCAGACGTCCTTGTTACATAGGTTTGCAATAATCCCCCTTTGTTTCAGAAGCGCCTTCACACACTCTGTTTGTCCATTTTTTGCAGCCATCATGAGTGCCGTATTGCCCTCTTTATCCTTCTTGTTCACGTTAATGACTTGCCTGGCCAGAATTGCTCTCAGGCAATCAACATGGCCACTTTTGGCAGCCAACATTGCTGGTGTTAACCCTTGTTCATTGCGCAAATGGAGCAATACCGGGGCAAAATTCATTGCTTCCGTCAGTAATTCCAAATTGCCGCTGTCTGCTGCATTCATGATCTGATGCAATAATTTCCATGGGGGCCGTCCTGCTGCATTACCGCACTGCACATGGAACCATACATCCTTACCTTCATTATCGGTTGTATTGATGTCAATCTCCGGTTGTTGGAGTATTAACGTGCCACACAGTTCATCCCCTTTATCTGCTGCCAGTAGCAAAGCCGAGTAGCCGCTGCAGTTTTTTGCATTGATCGGCGACACGTTATGCTCAAGCAATACGTGGACGCAGTCCCCATGCCCCCATGCTACTGCCGCCATTAATGGCGTCGAGCCGTGCTTGTCACGCTGGCTTGCATTAGTTCTCTTGTTTGTCAGAAGCACCCCCAGACAATCCGTTTGCCCATAGCGTGCGGCGATCATTACTGCGGTCCAACCCTCTTTGTTCTGCGCATTCAAATCGATTTCCTTGTGTGCCACAAGCCATTTCAGATACTCCGTTTGCCCATTTTTTACCGCCACCATCAAAGCCGTTTCGCCGCTTTTGTTTTTCGCATTGATAGGCGACACATCATTCTTTACTAGCACCTGAACGCAGTCCCCATGGCCGCATCTTACTGCTGACATTAATGGCGTCCAACCGTCGTTATTTTTCGCATTTCGCTTGATGCCGTGCTGTTTCAGAAGTTCTTTCAGACACTTCGTTTGCCCATTGCTTGCGGCCAGCATGAGTGCCGTATTGCCCTCTTTATCCTTCATGTTCACGTTAATGACATGCTTCGACAGAATTGCTCTCAGGCAATCAATATGGCCACGTCTTGCGGCCAACATGGCTGGCGTTAACCCTTGTTCATTGCGCAAATGCATCAATACTGTGGCAAGATGCAGTGCTTCCGTCAGTAATTCCAAATTGCCACTGTCTGCTGCATCCAGGACCTGTTGAAATAGTTTCCATGGGTGCCGCCCTGCTGCATTAACGGACTGGGCACAGAGCCATGCAGTTTGACCGAGTTCATTTTTTACATTGATGTCAATATCCGGTTGTTGCAGTAATGACAACGCACAACGTTCATCCCCTCCAAGTGCCGCCAGCGTCAAAGCCGTATGGCGGCTTTTGTTTTTTGCATTGATCGACGATCCTCCATGTTCAAGCAACAACTGAACGCAGTCCCCGTGACCGTTTCTTGCTGCTGTCATTAATGGCGTCCAGCCATTAATGTCACACAGGTTTGCGTTAATCGCTTTTTGTTTCAGAAGCACCTCCAGACACCTGGTTTGCCCAAATCTTGCTGCGATCTTTAATGCGGTTGCACCGTTTCTATTCTGCGCATTCAGTTTGATACCTTTATGATGTTTCAGAAGTTCTTCCAGACCCTCCGTTTGTCCATTTTTTGCTGCTGCAATTAACAGCGTTTCACCATCTTCATTCTTTGAGTTGAGGTCAATAAGAGGATATTTGCAGAGTGTTTTAAATTGTTCTGCGTCCGACGCTAACGTTGAAAACAACAATTTTTGGTATTCAGTTTGACTGGCTTTGGTTAAATTCCTGCACAGATTATCTTTTGATAAACAGGTAATGACATCAATCTGTTTCAGTTTACATGCCCGACATAATAATTCGTTGAAGAAATGACTGTCACATTCTATTTTGGATCTCGTAGCCGAACTGTTTAGATGATCGGTTAATTCTCGGGTAATCACTTCACCATCGTTCATGGTTTGAACCAGTTTTTCAGACATAATCTCCCTCATTTGAGGTTGAGACTTAACCATTTTGTCCCACTCTTTTGAGGCAGTTTTACTAAAGAAAAACTCGAAAAAGTCAACGGGTTTATTGGAGTTGTTCAAAGCATGTTGCAGTAGATTGGAGTGTATTTCTTTAGGGAAACTACAAAAATCAACTGTTTTTAAATGACGCAAAGTCAGTGTTTGATGGTTTTTCCAGTCCAGGTCGCAGTTTGCACCCTGCATAAGAGAGGCTTCTGATTTAAAGGCCCAAAAATAAAGGTTATCCTTCGAACCAATGCAGAAAAGGGGTGTTTCATTTTTCTTGGTAAAATTCCGGAAAGAGGCTGAGTGAGTTTTCTGGCTAACAATAGTTAATACCTTTGCGTCGGGGGTTGAATTTAAAAAATTATCGATTAACCATACCTGAAACCGCTCCCGACTCTCTGCAAATGAATAGTCTCCATTATCACAGGGTTTGATGATACAGGGCGACAGAATCGGTCGAACGATCATCCCGATAATAGGATATTTAGCT
>NZ_JAHHPO010000372.1 GCF_024606365.1 Endozoicomonas sp. ONNA2 | reverse complement strand
CATTGGAGCAACGGATCATTCAGCATGGCAATCCCTTAGCCATTGCCTGAAATTCGTCCGCCGGGCGGGCAGTTCTCCTTCGCCAGCCAGCGGCAAGACCACTTTTGACTGCTGGTTAGCAATGGCGTCCTTCAAGTATCCCCATCGTTTTTCAAGGTGCTGGAGTTCTTCGGTAAAGGGCTGTACTTCGGACGGTATGGCATCCGGTTCAAACCCAACGGCCAGACCTAAAAAGTGCTGATAACCGGATACAAACAGTTCTAAATCCTTCTGTAGTTGCTGAATCTCCATGTCAAGCTGTTGTAATAGTGTCGAGCGGTTTGCTGACATGCTGACTGCCTTGCTTCGCCCAGGGCCAAGGCAATGGCTGATTAACCGGTCCGCATGAAAATAGTCCAGCAACCGGTTATTCTGACGATTCAACCAGCCAAAACCGTCGTCGACCCGGGTGAAGTCCGGTGGTTCTGCCAGACTGGTTATGGGTGAGCTGATGATATCCAGACCGGAAGCGGTGCTGTTGGCCTGCCAGTAGGCAGACCGGTCGCCAACCAGCAAATAGGCTCCGGGGCTGCCGACAAAACTGCCTGCCACCAGCGTTACCTGTTGTTCGCTGGCTTGGGTTAATGCATCACAATACTGAGTATCAGCCACCAGACAGGGTATACCCGCCTGACGCAGAGTGATGGCAACATGATCGTTGGTGCCGCCCAGTCTGAACACAAAGCCGCCCACCCGTTGTAAAATATCCGGTGCCAGCATCCAGTCACTGGCGTGTTCGGCAAACACAATGGCACCGGGTGGAATCTGTTCTGCGCTGACCGGTTCGCTGACCACCAGGACCACACCACTGCAGCAACCTTCACTGACCATGGTTCCTTCAGCCAGTGGCCGGGAGGGAGCGGGTGCAGAGAATTGCGTACTGCCCGGCAGCCGGGTCACCGGCCGACACTGGAACACGAAGAGTTCCCCCTGGCCATCCACGCCGAACTCAAAATCGACCGGGCAACAGAACATATCTTCCAGTTGTTCGGTATATTGCTGCAGTTTTTGCAATATCTTCTCAGTAAGCATGATGTCTTTGGCATCCGGGATTACCGTGGTCCTCCGTTCGATATAACCCGCTTCACCGGTCTCTTCACTGGTGATTTTTTCCAGAACAAACTGTGTGGTAACGTCTCCCACGGTAAATTGCCAATCCGGTTTGCTGTTGTCGCCATCACCGCGTCTGATCCTGTGGTGGAACCAGGTCCTGGCCTGTTGCATAAGACGCAGAAACAGTCCCTTGCCGCCCATAAGGACCCGGGTTTGCCTGTCAGTGGTGGGTGGCAAGACGGCAGGTGCAAGTCATGGTTGCCAGGCAAGCGGTTATCCGTATACGTAAGTTCAATATCACGAGCAGATAAAGGGAAGAGAGTTTTGTTTGAATTATCCTCCTTAAACCGCTTGCAAGGAGAAGCGTTATGATCGTCAGAAAAAACAGAACGGGCGAATGCGGATGCTGCATGAGATGTAGCAGATTTGGGCAATGCCCGATAACGTAATGCCCGATGAAGCAATGCCCGATATTGTTGGTTGAGTGCTAGCCATGACTGTGATTTCGATATTATTTGTCTGTATGACCAATGCTTTTGGAAAAAATTTCAACAAACCAGCACGAATTTAAACTGCGGGAACTTTTTTAATAAAAAAATGTCTGATTATGCACACCCGGTTAAAAACTAACCTTAGACATCACCCTGACCTTCTGATTACTCTATGGATTCATTAGCACCAGATTCATTCTCAACCCTATCGCTTAACAACCCTCAGAGTTGCCCGGTGCAATCTGGCAAAAATTCAAACACTGAAACTGCACACCGCCATTGCCCGGGTAACAAAGAGCAGATAAGGCAGGAATTGCTGGATGCTTTTAAGGCAGGCACGTTTGGTGCTCGACAGATCAGGATTTGTCAAGAGGAATCAGCTCATGCAAGATTCAAAAAGGAATCGACTTATCTTGATCATAACGATGAGTTACCAAAAGCGCCAAGACCCGTCATCCTGATTATGGAAGATGTACCCTCGGTATTAAGACAGAACCATGTCACCGTTGGCATTATAAAACCCGGTACGCTCGCTGCGTATAAGCAAAATGCCAAAACATCCATATTACAGAACGATGATTTTTTAAAGCCAGACGAACTGTCTATCAAATGCCTGCCTGACCACAGTTCACTGCGGGAGAAAATGAAGGAGAGAGCTACACGGCTCTGTACTGTTTATAAGCAATCTTCATCAGGTCAGCTGCGCAGGAACGGCACATTCAAACCGCCTGAATTTAAGGTAAAAGATTATAAAAATTTAACATGCCATCCAGAATGGCTAACCACCGGGTACATAAAATCACATATCAAGTGCTTTCTCACTGTAAAAGAGGACACTGGCAACAGCATTACCGAACATTTGCAGGATAAACACCAGTTAGAAGAGGTTTTTGGCATTGATTCGTTGCCCTGGATGGTTTTTACCCAGCAAAGTGGTTCTGCAGAGGTTTACTTTGAAGATGAACTCAGTGTTGGTCAGTTAGCGCTTAATGAAGCCAGGCTTGGTAATTTTGCGTTATCCCATAATATTTCTGAAGATGCCTTCAAGGGGGTATTGAATCTTCTGCCTATGCCGTTAAAAGCTGAAACCCTGAATCAACACCATCTGCCAATGCTGCAGCATCCATTTCAGGATTTAATAACGCTGGTGGAGAACCCGGACTTCAGTCGTCAACACCTAAGGGAATTAATTGGCCGGGTTTGGAATCTATTAAACCAGGATGTTCCTGTTCAAAGAAAGTTTTTTTACCATGGGGAATACCTGACAATACTTGATTTGTTGATCCAATCAGCAGAACGATTATGGCACAGCAAGGCTTATAGCCTGTCGGATGATTATGACAAACGCCAGGATGCGAGAGAGACAGCTTACGAGGAAGATAGAGTTTTCCAATTAGCCAGCGATCTGGTCAGACGTGGAGTGCTGTCTAATGGTTGGCAAACAGGCCTGAAAGTTTTAGGGGAACTTTTTTCTATAAGACTTTGCTGTCATTTTAAGGCATTGGGAATATCCTACAAGGGGGAACTATGGTCTACAATGCCTTTTCTGATTGATCACCGTTCTTTCAATCATCCGGTTGTTATGCTGCAGTTTCATCAACGTTGTCAGAGTTTCAATGCAGCACAACTGCGGGAAATATTTCTCTTCGTACTTCGACGACCTTTTGAGAGATACTGTTGCTATAAGTACTTTAAGGATTATTTATTAGCCCTTTTTTATTATGGTGTACCTGATGATCAAACACTTGGCACTGTGAGAAAAAAAATAGCAGACACCGCTGCCGAAGGCATTGAAAAATCCCTGGGAA
>NZ_JAHHPO010000371.1 GCF_024606365.1 Endozoicomonas sp. ONNA2 | reverse complement strand
TATTAAATTGGTAAAATTCTTCCGGTGCAATCAAAACCTTACGGATTCAGGTTTCAATCAAGTCTGAGCTTTAAGCCAGGGCGGCATAAGGGTTCTTGGTATAAAATAGGTTGTTGATCGCCAACGCATGGGTATTTAATCACTCGATTTCCGGTCATTACCCTGTCTTTGATAACTCTAAGTGTTATTCATATGGATTTATTATCACAAGCAGCAAATTCATCTTCGACAGAATGGTTTAAAAATTCCGGGGCTTGCCCAGTGCAACCCGGCAAAAATTCAAATACGATAAGTGCATCCGGCCAGCCCCCGGGTAGCAAAGAGCAGATAAGGCAGGAATTGCTGGAAGCTGTGCAGGCTGGTACGTTTGGTGCCCGGCAAATAGCGATGTCTCCTGAGAGTTCATTTCATACAAGATTCAATAAAGAATTCGCTTATCTGGACCATAACGATAAGTTACCAAAAGCACCAAGACCCGTCATCCTGATTATGGAAGACGTGCCATCGATATTAAGGTCGAACCATGTCACCGTTGGCATTATAAATCCCGATACGCTCACTGCGTATAAACAAAATGCCCATACATCTGACCTGGTTGATAATACTGTCAAGCCGGATGAATTAACTGTTAAATGCCTGCCTGACCACATATCACTGAAAAGGAAATTAAAGGAGCAAGCTAACTCCATTGTTCGGAAATATCGGCGAACGACATCAGGACATCTGCGCAAGGATGGCATATTCAAACCGCCTGAATTCAGAGAAAAAGATTGTGAAGAATTAAAACGCCATTCAGAATGGTTAACCACGGGATATACAAAATCACAAATCAAATGCTTTTTATCGGTAAAAGAGGACATTGAAAAAAGTATTACTGATCATTTACAGGATAAGCACCAATTAGAAGAAGTTTTTGGCATTCAGTCATTGCCCTGGATGGTTTTTTCCCAGCAAAGCGGTTCTGCTGAGGTTTATTATGAGGATCAGTTCAGTGGTCATCTGTTAGCGCATAACGAAGCCCAACTCAGTAGTTTTGCTTTATCCCATAATATTTCTGAAGAGACCTTCAAGCGGGTATTGAATCTTCTGCCAATGCCATTAAAGGCCAAAACCTTGAATCAACATCACCTGCCAACGCTAAAGCATCCCTTTCAAGACATTATAAAACTGGCAGCGACCCCGGACTTCAGTCATCAACACTTAAGGGAATTAATAGAGCGGATTCGGGAATTAATAGACCAGGATGACTCTTTTCAAAGTGCTTCTGTTCAAAGTGCTTCTATTCAAAAAAAATTTATTTACCAAGGAGAAGTCAAGACAATACTTGATTTATTGATCCAATCAGTGACCAAGTTATGGTGTATGATCGATGATAGCAACTCAACGAAAAATAATAAGGATGAGATAGGGATAACTAACGAGGAAGATATAATTTTCCAATTAGCTACTGACCTGACCAGACGCGGAGTGTCTGTTAGTGAGAAAACCGGCAAAGCACTATTAAGGGAATTTTGTTCAATAAGAATGTGCAGTTATCTGAAGGCATTGGGGTTATCCTGCAAGACGAATAATTTATGGCTTTTAATGATACACCCTCCCTTATTTCATAATCCGGCCGTTATGCTGGAGTTTCATCAACGTTGCCAAAGACACAATACAGAAGAACTGCAGGAAGCGTTTCACTTAGCCCTTCAACGACCTTTTATAGGACCGTATCCCTATAAACAATTTAAGAATTATTTATTAGCACTGTTTCATTTTTGTGACCCCAATGAGCAAACATTTAACTTGGTGAGAAAAAAAATAGCAGACACCACTGCCGAAGGCATTGAAAAATCCCTGGGAA
>NZ_JAHHPO010000370.1 GCF_024606365.1 Endozoicomonas sp. ONNA2 | reverse complement strand
CCCCTGAAGCGCTTCTGACTAACCACCTCAAACCCTCTTTGCGCAAGCACTCTTTTTGCCGGACTTGATTCCAGGGTTTTCTGGGTTAATGTGCCGAGACTCATAAGTATCCCCTCGCGTTGCAATTCTTGTACCTCTTCAGCGATGGCCTCTTGTGTTTCCCTGCTTAATAAACTGAAATCCTGGCGACACTGCATCTTTTCCAGACGGGTCATCCCTGTTGGCACTCTTACTTGCCTGAGATCATGGAAGCTATTATGGATGCCGCGGGTAATCCCCCTTTGGCGATTAGTTTTGCAACCTTTATGGTCAGGGCTTGTACAGGTGTGAATGCCTGCACGGCTGGCAATACAGCGCCGGACATTATCATCCAGACATTTTTCCATGTTCTTTAGTGGCAAGGGCGTCAGCTCAAATTTCTCGATGATCGCCTTGTGGTCTGGTTTGAGCTGGTAAGTCTCGACATAGGAATCCGCCCGATAGTCTCTACACCTGCTGCCAGTCACCTTTAGCAGATCAGCGGCACCGTGCATGGCGGCTTCCAGCTGCCGTTGAAAGTCCGGTTTCAGGGCAGGGTCATTGCTGAAATCTATGGCCTGCAACGGCAGATCCAAAAGCGAGGCGTCAAAGTGGCCGGGCTGCTGACGCTCTGTGAAGGACCCCGGGAACGAGGCATCCATCCCGGTGCATCGGATAAAATCCATGCGGTCAGCAAAGCGCAGTACATGCAGATAACGCCGGACCGATGACGACAGCCCCTGCTCGCTCTTGCCATGTACGTCATCTTCCTTGCGGGACAGCGCCTCGCCAATCTCCTTCAGCTCCTGTTCTGGATACTGCCCCTTCAGATCCCGTTTGAAATACTCAGCCGCCCTGGCTTCTTCATCTCGCTTGGGGACATCTTCTGCTGCGGCGTCGTGATAGATGATCGCCAGCGACAACAGGTTCTTTTCAGGTTCAGAGAAATGCAGCCGGTCGAATTTCTTTAGCAGCTCGATATACCACAACAGATTGTTCCGGGCCCGCAATACATGACAGCAGTTGTGAGCAGGCTTCCAAACCACGGGCAATGTGTCATTGCCAAGGCATTTGATGACGCGCTCTGGTCCGGGCCGTCGGTAATAGTGCTGCAATATTCTCAGAATGGTCTGTTCGTTATCCCTGGCATTGGGCAGAACCGGTGGTTGGCTGAAGGCGTCGACGATAAATTGCAACTCCGTTGGTTGCGTCAGGGAGACAGGTTGGGGAGATTGACAGCCCCCAAGGCCGAGGGACTTTTGCAGTTCGACGATTTCCTGTTCCCCTTTTTTGATATTTTCTGGCCAGTCCTGATAAAAGGGCTCTTGATCTCGATGTTCCCAGAGTTCTTTAACCCAGTGAATATAATCATCTGCGCACAGCGTTCCCAGGGATTTTTCAATGCCTTCGGCAGCGGTGTCTGCTATTTTTTTTCTCAC
>NZ_JAHHPO010000369.1 GCF_024606365.1 Endozoicomonas sp. ONNA2 | reverse complement strand
TTAAATTAGCCTTGATTGGAACGATCGTAAGGCCGATTCTATCGCCCTGATGCTGAAGCAGCTTAACCAGCCTGGCAGGCATTGACGATATCCTGTGAGGCATCCATAACCTTTGCACACCAAAGAGGTAAAATGAATCCATATCCGTTAGACGGCCTGACACCTGCGCAGCCTGCTTCGAGCCAACCCATTGCCTTATCAAAAAAAGATCGTTCCATTAGATACCTTGGCAGGCAACTCAGGCAGCCAGGAGGCTGTCCGAGAATAGCCTCCTGGCGTTGGGTGATGGCTTGTCAGAAGTACCTGCTCGAAAAAGGTCGGCAAACTCTACCGAAGATTCTCTACAGCCCAGTAAAATCGCTAAAAAAATGCCAGCAACTGAAGTTTTACCCGTTAAACATGAGCAGTTACTGTCAGGGCAAACCTTCAATACCGCCGGGGGTAAACAGCTATCGGAACGACTGGTTAATCTTCAACCCGATCTTGCGACACAATCTGATTCAAGGGCTGAAGCTATACAGATGACCGCCAGGAATCTGGTGGAGAAATTTCAATTTGAGGCAATTGAAAAGTCACCAACCAAAGAGGTGCTATGTGCCGTTTTTCTTGAGTGCCTGATAACTCATTGTGTGCCTTATAGCACTACTGGAAAAAAACTGGCCGAAACAAATGCCTTGAGTGGGGCTGAAAAAGTTCATATTTTGTTGGCTTCTGAAGAAAAACTTAAACTTCTGCATAGCGCGAGAATTTGGTCCCGGATTCCTTTATCCATCCGGTTAGAAGAGGCAAAGAATCTGTTTCAACGTCTTCCTGATCGGCCAGAGATGGACAATGAAATTAGTGTACAGTTGACGACATTTAACCCTGATAATCTGGTCAAGGTGAGCCTTCTGGAAATCAGGCAAACCCTTAATTCGCAAAACAACGAACTTTCCACACAACTATTGAGTGATGTTGACCATATTGAAAAAAAATTTATCCCAGGAGTTAAAGGGAATGGCCATTTCCTGGACAATAATGCTTATAGGGATTTCATTATTTATACAAGAAAATTGCTCTATTTATATGCAGCCTGTTCCGGTTATTCACAGAAGGCTGATATTGCTGAGTTAGTCTCATACATTAGAGCTGTTCATTATACCATCCATACAGATAACATCTGGCATATTGCTAAAGAGCTGGCCTATTTATCGAAACAGCCGGGCTCCATCGATTATTGCCGTTATATTGCTGCCGTGGCCAATATATTGAAAGCACCTGCACCTGTCGCCTTACAGTTTGAAGAACTCAAACAACTCAGTGATATCCGGGGGTTTGCTTTACTTGAAAGATGGCAAGGTTTTCCATCAGTGGCTGGCTACCCTTGAGCAGGTATTGGCCAGCGAGCTTATGAATAAGGCCATGGTAATGCCGATGCTGAAAAAGCTCACCCAAAGTCTGACTTATGAAAAACTGGTTTGGCTTTACTTGGCATTCACCATGGGAGACAACTTTAATAAAGTCCTGCGCAGCCTGGGCTTTAGCTGTCAGGAAGAAGGATTACCATTGTTAATCGCTGAAAAAGGGGTTGATGCTCTGGTTGGAGTCAATAAAGAGGTCACACAATGGCTATTGAAACAACGACATTACCAACTTCTGCCTTTTTACATGTCAGCAATGTCAGAAGAAGGGAATACCGACGTTACAGACCTTATCCATGAGTTTATACAGTCCAGTGTTAACCATACTTTTATTGAGAACAGGCAATCCCCGCTGAACAATCCACACTTGCAGGCTGTTTACCGGAAATACCGCCAATTCAAAGCAGGTTGGGGGGCGAACTTCAGCGGATTCAGCGAGGAAACCAGAAACAAGCTGTTGTCCCCGGGAGAAACCCTGGAGCTGACAGAAGATTCCCGGGACCTGTTTATCAGTGGACTTGAACTTGACACCTGTCTGGCACCGAACGGCATAAAGGAATTCAGAAGTGGACTGATGAGCTATGTGATGGATGGACGCAATGCCATGATTGTCAAAAAGAACCAAAAAGGAACTATCCTCGGCAGAAGCGTTATTCGTATGGTGTTGGATCAGGATGACCGCCCTGCGTTATTTCTTGAGAAGGGCTACCCCGATGAGCGTAATTTAATGTTCATTGATGCCGCACTCAATGGAAATTATTTCAGGCAAGTTCCTTGAGAGCCTCCCCCTAAAGTACTTTCGTTTTTTATAACCGGTGAATCGACTTTCATGAAACTTTCTATCAGTTCGACGGTCTATTCAGAGTAATTATTAATTCGGTCTATTGTATGCCCTCCCGGATGCTTCATAGATGGATTAAAGAGTAGGCTCGACATACTACCGTAATAAGTAGCTAACCATATGAAATCATATATTTCGTAACTGTTTGGTGATCCCATACAATGTTCGCGATTACCAGGGGCTGCAGCC
>NZ_JAHHPO010000368.1 GCF_024606365.1 Endozoicomonas sp. ONNA2 | reverse complement strand
ATTGAGAAAGCAAAGCAATACGATCGTTCGTATGATAGCAAAATAAGCAGGACAGGAAGTCAAGTTTTGCATTTAGTGGATGATCGTACGCCCGGTTCTATCGCCCTGCCTCACCCAGGTACTGGCGGGCTGTGGGTCTTCATGAATTTCCCGTGCAGACATGTCTGATCCTTCAGAAGTTTTGATCCTCACAAATCAATCTTCTTCTAAAGGCTATTTCTGTTGCAACCCCTCACTTTTCATCCGCCAACCTGTAAAAGCCCCAGAAATAATAGGCCTGCTGTATGAGAAAAGTACTTTTAGTTGGTACCCTCCCTCCCCCATATCATGGTCAATCTATAGCATTTAAATCTATTGTAGATGATATTGATTGTGATAAAGAAATAGTAATGACGTCGTTTAGATCAGACAACGTTTTATTATCAGTATTGTATTTTTTTAAATATTTATTTCAGGTTCTCTATTCGCTATTCATTTTTAAACCTACGCATGTGTATTTTTTATGTTCTCGCTCATTTTTTGGGTCGTTAAGGGATGTATATCTTCTTTATCTTCTTCGGTTTTCGAAAGCTGTTGTTGTCAATCATTTGCATGGAGCGGATTTTAAGTCGTTTTACGAAAGTAGATCTTTTGTATATAGAGCTATTTTAAAATTTACGTACAGTAGAGTTGATAAGCATATTGTATTGCATGATTCAATGAAGGAACAGGTTTCGTGTGTTTCATCTCTGAAGAAAATCTATGTTGTTGAGAACTTTTATGAGTCTGTTGCAGATACAGTTAGTCTAAGAAATATCAAATTTTATTTTGATGGAAAAGTATCTGCTATTTACTTGTCTAGCATTATGCTGTCAAAAGGGATTTTCGAAACCATTGAGTCAGTTAAGATTATTAGAGAAAAGGGGTATGATATAAATTTATGTATTTATGGTGATTTTACATCTGACTCTGAAATGACTAAAAGCGAGGTAAAAGATCTCTTTTTTTCCGCAATCCAAGGCTGTGAAAACTTTATAAGTTATAATGGCGTTGTCACTGGCTTGGAAAAATACACTATTCTATCTGAATTTGACGTTTTTGTTTTACCAACTTACTACAGTTGTGAGGCTTTTCCTCTTTCAATTATTGAGGCAATGAGGATGGGTTGTGTCATTATAACATCTGATTTTAATTATCTTTCTAAAATTGTAGAGTCAGATAATGGATATATAGTGAAGCCAAAAAATTCAGCTTCATTGGCTAGTGTTTTTGAGAAAATCTTTAATCATCCAAGCGCTGTTAGAGATATTAAGATTAATAATTTTAAGAGTTCCAAAGTAAGATTTACTGAGCGTAGATTTAGGGATTTAGTTAAGTCAAATATTTTTGGTTAGACATATGATAATCGTTTTTTCGGGCTCTGATGGCTCAGGTAAATCAACTCAGATTAAACTGCTTCAGTCGTTTTTATCAAGGAAACAATTAAGTATTAAATACTTATGGGCTAGAGGTGGATATACTCCAGTTTTTTTATTCCTCAAAATGATTTTAAGAAAATTGTTTGGAAAGAAATTACCTGAAGCTAGTGATAGCAAAGAAAGAGAGCGATTATTCAGAAAAGGCTCAGTTTCCTCCCTATGGATGGCTGTAGCTATTTTTGACTTGATAATTTACTATGGATTATATGCCAGATTCAATTTACTACTAGGGCGAGTTGTTATTTGCGACCGGTACATAGAAGATACTAAATTAGATTTCAAACGCAATTTTGGTGATACTTTCAATCCAGGAAGCTTTATGTGGCGAGTGCTTATACTTATTGCACCTAAGCCTAACAAATCATTCCTCCTTTATGTCCCTGTCGATGTCAGCCTTGAGCGTTCCAAATTAAAAAATGAGCCGTTTCCAGATTCTCCGGAAACGCTTAAATGGAGACTCAAATACTACCTTGATGAAAAGCATTTCCCGTCCGAGCAGTTTTTCAAGATTGACTGTCAGCAGCCTGTTGAGGTTATACAAACCATTATACGTAATCATATTGAGGCAGCTTAACGATGCGAATACAGCTGCTTCGCCAGCGAGAAGATTTTGAACAGGGCTTCATTCTGGCTTTATCCGGGTTTCTTAGAGATTATGTTGGTTGGACTGGAAAGATGAGTTGGGATAAAAATACCATCGGTTCTGCGTTTATCGCTAACGATTATCTGAACGTTATTTACCCAGACAATCTTCCCCGAAAACTCCTTTTAAGCCTTACTTGTGAATTTGCATATAACCCAAAATGGTATCGACGTAAGCTACAACAAACCTATATTTACGGCGCAGTCAGGCAGCCATTTGAAAATTTTGCTACATCTGGCCGGTTTGTGATAGGGAGTTGTCCTTCCGAAGTGCGTAACTGGGTATTTATTCCCGGCAATCATAGTCACAGGGCTGTGGATGTAGCTAATGAGCGTTGTTTTGTTTTCTATAAACCCGGTTTTAATCCTTTATTTACAAGCACGGATGCAGAAATTCGGCAAAACAATCCATGGCTTCCTTCGCCCGCTGTTCTTGAGTTATCACCATCAAAATCCTGGTATATAGAGCAACGTATCAGGGGGCTGCCCCTTAACAGGTTAGGTGCCCAGCACACTGTCGATGATGCTTTAGCGTTTGCCCATAAGGCCATGGTCAGGCTTTATCATGAGTCCTCAAGCTTTTGCCTGCTTTCTGACTACCTGGTTGTTGTTGATCAGGCAATAAAAGTTGTTTTCAATGCTATAGAACCTTCTTTATCAAAGGACCTGATTATTCGGTTTTCCGATTATATTAAAAATCTGCAATCTGCCCTTAGTGTTTACGCTGATCATAAGGTCGAATTAGCCTTGACTCATGGGGATTTTCAGCCAGCGAACTTGTTGTATGACCATGGCAAGTGTTGGATTATCGACTGGGAATATGCGGATAAACGGTGTCGTGCTTATGATGCATTATGCTACGGGCTGATGAGCAGATTCAGCACGGGTATTGCACAACGTTATGACCACCTGCTTCACAATCCTGAACTATTGAAAGCGGTTGTTGGATGGTCCGGGATTGGTTTCGTGTATTCACACAAGCTGCTTTTACCTTTGTTCTTACTGGAAGAATGCCTGGTCAAACTTAAAGAGGTTGCGGCTGAGTCTATTACTGACAAGGAAGTATCACTCAGACCATGGCTATCAGAATTTCTATTAATCAGGCAGTTTGCTTAAATCGATGAAGATCAGCAAATTTTTATTATTGAACCAAATGGCGGGTCCTTTATTCAGGGAGCTGGCGGAAGACCTTGCCGATGCGATGCCCGAGGGCTGTATTTTAAAAACGGGGCACCCTGATACACTGCGCTTAGGCAGTCAGACAGATAAACTCAGGATTCAGCCTGCTCCTGCATACAACAGGAAAAATAAAATTACCCGTATTTTGAGTTGGCTTCATTATGCAGTTATCAGCTTGTGGTCGATGTTAATAGCGGATAAAAGTACGGCATTATTAATTGTATCAAACCCCCCGCTGCTCGGCCCTTTAGCCTGGCTGGTAAACTGCATAAGAAATACGCCTTATGTTGTTCTGGTTTACGATTTGCATCCTGACACTATGGTCAGCTTCGGGGTTCTTAGTGAAGTCTCGATAGTTACCAGGCTGTGGAGAAAAGTTAATCGCTCTGTTTGGGAAAAAGCTGCAGCGGTATATACCATAGGGCCGGTTATGGCGGAAAAGCTGGCAGCGCAGTTTGACCCGCTGCGTACGCCACTTGGTAAAGTTGGTATTGTGCCTCCCTGGGCTGATACCCAACGAATCCAGCCCATCCCAAAATTGGACAACCCTTTGGCAGATGAACTTGGCCAAGCCGGTGTTATTACTGTGTTATATTCCGGCAATATGGGCATTAGCCATGATATCGATAGCATGCTTGAAGCAGCACGCCTGCTTCGCTCGCGTCAGGATATAAAGTTCCTTTTTATTGGAGAAGGCGCAAAGTGGCAGGATGCCTGCGAATTTCGTGACAAGCATCAATTGAATAATTTGGATGTACTCCCTTTCCAGCCTGAAGAAAAACTACCATACACCATGGCATTAGGTGATATAGCTCTGGTTGCCTTGGATAAAGGTGCAGAGGGATTAATGGTTCCCAGCAAAATGTATTACTATCTGGCGGCTGGTTCAGCCGTGATAGGGATTTGTCATGGTAGAAATGATGTTTCTGAAACATTAAATAAGGCTGATTGTGGGATTACTATAACCCCCGGCATGCCTGATGAACTGGAAAAAACTATCAGTATGTTGGCCGATGATCCTGAAAGGTTGTGCCTACTCCGTAAAAAAGCAAGAAGAGCAGCGGTTAACACCTATTCAAGAGCTGTTTGTACTGGTTTATTTATCAATTCACTTCCCTTAGAGAAATGAAAAAAATTTGAAGTGATATTTGGGTTATATTAATGATTGAATTCAAACTGTCAGATTCTCAAAGGTTCCTTTGCCTGTGCATTCGACACTACAATTACTTGAATAATCAGGAAATCCGTTCGCTATATAACGCAGTCGGGGATCAAAAGCTATTCCAGGAAGCATCATTGAATGGCGTTGTTCCCATTGTTGCTCATGCTCTGGATAAGGTTTTTTCTGGTGATATTCCAGAACACTGGATGGCTGAATATAATAAGATTAGCCAGCGAATTGAATCTTATATGAATGAGCTGGATAAAGTATCATCATTGCTTGCCAATAATGGGATACCGCTAGTAGCCTTGAAAAATAGCGGCATCACTCGTGGAATGTACCCCTACTATGGTGCTTGTCCTATGGGTGATGTTGATGTTCTTGTGAGCAAAAAACTATTCAGAAAGGCTCACAAAGTTCTCACACATGAAAATTATAAATTAAAGTTTCGCTGCCCTTTTGAAGATGATAGCCTGGAAGCTGCTGAACATGGTGGTGGTGCAGAATATTCCGTAAATCTTCCAAGTGGAGAACATCTCTGGTTTGAACTTCAGTGGCGCCCTGTAGCTGGGCGCTGGATTCAACCGGATCAGGAACCTGATGCTGATTATCTTATTCAGCGATCAATACCTATTGAAGGTTCTGATGTTAAACTCTTGTCACCAGAAGATAATTTATTGCAGGTGGCGCTCCATACCGCAAAGCACACGTTTGTACGAGCCCCCGGTTTCCGCCTCCATACTGATGTAGATCGTATAGTTTCATCTCAAAAGGTCGACTGGTCTGCTTTTGTCAAACGAGTGATACAACTTAAAACAAGAACAGCTGTTTTTATGTCCTTGGCTATGGCTAAAAGTTTGCTTGAAACACCAATACCTGACAGCGTTTTAAAAGAACTTTCACCTGCTAAATGGAAAGTAAAGCTTATGGTTGCATGGTTACAAAGGGTTGGTATCTTTGAGCCAGATGCGCCTAAGTGGAGTAAATTTGGTTATATTATTTTTGTTAGTTTACTTTACGACCACTTTTCTGATTTAGTGGCCGGTGTATTTCCTAAATCTGAAATAATGAAAGAGCAATATCATTTTAAAAGTAATTGGCTCTTGCCTTATTACCACTGTAAGCGACTGGCAAACCTTGTTCTACTGCGAGTAAATACTTAATCATGTTAAAGCGGATATTAGATATTTTTGGGGCCTGTGTTGCTCTTGTTTTGTTTTTGCCAGTAATGATCTTTGTTGCCTGGAAAGTCTCAAAACACATGGGGAGGCCTGTTTTTTTCCGCCAAATACGCCCTGGTCAGGATGGCAAACCATTCAAAATGATCAAATTCCGAACCATGCGTGATGCCGATGGGCCTGATGGTAAGCCATTGCCTGATGCTGAACGAATTACACCTTTTGGTAACTTTATGCGCCGGGCGAGCCTGGATGAATTGCCAGAGTTCTGGAATGTGCTTAAAGGCGATATGAGTTTGGTGGGACCCCGGCCTTTATTAATGCGATATCTACCTCTTTATTCTAAAGAGCAGTATCGTCGCCATGCTCTAAAACCCGGTATTACAGGCTGGGCCCAGGTCAACGGTCGAAATGCTATTTCCTGGGATGAGAAGTTCAAGCTGGATGTATGGTATGTGGATAACCAGTCGGTTTGGCTGGATATTAAAATTTTGTTTTTAACGGTTAAGAAGGTGCTACTTAGGGAAGGTATCAGCTCGGATGATCATGCGACGATGCCCTTTTTTGAAGGAATCCCAGTAGGCGTTGTCCGTAATCCGCAGTCCGTTATCTGTGAAAAGACCGATGTGATTGATTCGATGACTGAGCAAGATGTTACTGATAGTCTGTTGGCTGATGATCATAAGACTGATATGCTTGACGATTTAAAAGTTAAATCTTTTAAGAAAAAAGTTGACCATTAATTATCGTCCTCTGGTTTTTAGCCATAATTTTACGTTTACTGATTATTAGACTTTCCATGACTGAATTTAACATCCTGTTTGCTGCTGCGGGTCGGCGTGTTTCATTAATTCGACATTTTAAAAAAACACTTGATGAACTGAATATTAGCGGCACAGTTTATGCGGCAGATGCTGGCAAGTCAGCCCCGGCATCGTTTGTAACAGATCAGCGGTTACTAGTACCAAGGGTTTCATCTGCGGATTATATTCCTGAATTATTATCCATTTGTGTAGAGCATAATATACGCCTCTTAGTATCTCTTATTGATACTGATCTAACATTGCTTTCTATGAACAAAGATAAATTCAGAGAAGTAGGAACTGAGGTTTTGGTTTGTGATCCAGCCACGAATGAAATCTGTTTCGATAAAAATAATACCTGCCGGTTCTTTACAGAAAATGGCATAGATACTCCCAGGGTTTTGTCTGAAGCTGAAATTGACGGACTGCAAACTACTGACTTTCCATTACTCATCAAACCATGGGATGGAAGTTGCAGCATTGGTGTCAATAAGGTTAACAGTTTAGAAGAACTGAAGTTTTTTAAGCAGCATGTAAAAAATGCCATTGTGCAGGAGTATATTCAGGGCGATGAATTTACCTGCGATGCTTATGTGGATTTCAATGGCAATGTCCGTTGTGTTGTGCCTCGCAAACGGCTGGAAACTCGGGCCGGGGAAGTTAGTAAAGGGTTGACCGTTTATGATCCTGAAATCATATCAGCAACTACCCATGCTGTAGAGAAACTGCCTCATGCATTGGGTTGTATGACTGTGCAATGCTTTAAGCAAGCGGATGGCCGGATTTGTTTTATTGAGATCAACCCACGGTTTGGTGGTGGTCACCCTCTTAGCCTGCATGCTGGCGCGGATTTTCCGAAGTGGATCATTCAGGAACTCACTGACCAGCCCTGTGAGGCCCGTCAGGATTGTTGGCAGGATGACCTTGCCATGTTGCGCTATGACGATGAAATTATTGTCAGGGGAGAAGATATCCGTTGATCAAAGCGGTTGTTTTTGATTTGGATGATACCCTTTATCCGGAACATGCTTATGTTGATAGTGGTTTTAAAGCGGTTGATCAATACCTTGCTCAGTATTGCAATATTGAGAGGTTTTATCCGGTTGCTACCAAATTATTTGCTGAAGGGCACAGGGGGGCAATTTTCAATGAAGCCCTGACTCAACTTAATTTTGACTGGCAGGATGACTTTATAAAAGAACTGGTTGATGTGTACAGAAGCCATAAACCAGTTATTCAACTCGATCCGGCTACCATTGATGTTCTTGAGTACTGCTCAATCAATTATAAAACAGGCCTGATCACCGATGGTTATCAGGTCGCTCAAAGAAATAAAATTGAAGCATTAGGTATTACTGAGTTCTTCAATTGTATCTGTGTGACGGATGAATTAGGTAGAGAATACTGGAAGCCTCATGAAAAGCCTTATGTCGCTACAGAGAATGCTCTCAATGTGAAACCTTCTGAATGTGTTTATATTGCAGATAATCCAGTGAAAGACTTTATTACGCCAAATCATCGCGGTTGGAAGACCATTCAGTTGCTATCCGACATTGGTGAGTATCGTTACATAGCAGCTTCTAAATCGGAATATCAAGCACAATTTCAAGTCTCAATCTTAAGTGAAGTTCTTAGCCTATTGGCTACCCCCTAAAAGCCGCTTTCCGTTGTCCGCAATCCGTAAAAAGTACTTTTTTGTCTTTTTTGGACAACGGAAAGCGGACAAGTTGTTTTCCGTAATCCGTAAGAGCGTTTTTCTTATCTCTTTCGGACAACGGAAAGCGGACAACGACAATCAATGCCCCGCATGCTCCAGAAAAAGAGTCACCGGCAAATCAAACCGTTCAGCCAGGCTTTGCATCTGTCGCAGGTTCAGCGGTCGCTTGCCGTTTAATACTTCCGAAACAACACCCTGACTGCCGATCTCAGGCAGTTCGGCCTGAGTCAGGTCGTGTTGGCGCATTAATATTTTGATCAGGGCAATTGTGCCATCCTGTTGGTCCCACTGGGAAAGCACCGGGTCTGTCTGGTATTCATAGTGCTCTATTTTCTGGGCGATCATGTCCAGAAGGAGATTTCTGGGATCATTCGGGTTATCGCCGATGGTTCTGTACAACAGTTCCTTGGCATCAAGGGCCTGTTGATATTCGTTTTCGTTATTGATGCCTTCCAGAAAGGGGGCAACTTCCAGTAAATGGTGAAAACGCCGGGTTAATTCGGCCATGCCTTTTGAATTGTTCATGTTCACAGACTTCCTCCTTTCCATTAGCGTTTGGTGATTTCATCGTAACCCTTATGGTCAACAATGTGCTTTACAAAGAGCTTCTGACTCATAAAGTAAAGAATGCCAATCAGCCGGATGTGATTACCGGCAATATCGATGACATAGGCATCTTTGTCATGACGAAAACGCTCTGCCGTTTTGAAGATCTTTTTTAAGGAATGAATATCCACAAAGCTGTTTTTATTCAATACCTGGTAGGTTTCCATAATGGCCCCGGCGTGCTGCGGGTACTTTCTTGCCGCTTCAGAGAACTTTCGCTTTGCAATGATATGCATTGTTAACCTTATATCTCAATTTGAGATTTTGCAATTTTTACCGTCAATCCTTTTGGTATTTCATAGTAGTTCACTTAAAGCCGCTGTTCGTTTCCCGTAGTCCGTTATCCGTTAAGCGTTTTTTCTTATCTTTTTCGGATAACGGACTACGGGAAGCAGGTAGCGAGTTTTTCCATTAATTTAATTACTCAGTTTGAAAAAACATGCTAGGCACCCCCTTTTCCCCCTGGCCTTCCTACACCCAGGAAGAGGCCGATGCGGTCAGCCGTGTAGTGTTGTCCAATAAAGTCAATTACTGGACTGGCACTGAAAGCCGTGAGTTCGAACGTGAATTCGCGGAATACTGTGGAACCAATTATGCCGTTGCTCTGGCTAACGGAACTCTGGCGTTGGGCCTGGCACTCCATGCCCTGAAGATTGGTGTCTGTGATGAGGTCATAGTTACGCCTCGAACCTTTCTCGCCTCGGCCAGCAGCATTGTCAACGCCGGTGCGAAACCCGTTTTTGCCGATGTGGATCGGGACTCCCAGAATATCACTGCCGAAACCATCCAGGCAGTGCTAACGGAACGCACCAAAGCCATTATTTGTGTCCACCTGGCAGGGCTGCCCTGTGATATGGACCCGATTATGAATCTGGCCGACGCGCATAACCTTTATGTGATTGAAGATTGCGCCCAGGCCCATGGAGCAAAATATAAAGGCCGTTCGGTAGGCAGCATCGGCCATATCGGTGCCTGGTCATTCTGCCAGGACAAGATTATGACCACCGGCGGCGAAGGCGGCATGGTTACTACTAACGATGAAGCCCTTTGGAAAGTGATGTGGTCTTATAAAGACCACGGCAAATGTTACGACGCGGTATACAACACCGAACACCCGCTGGGTTTCCGCTGGTTGCATAATTCCTTTGGTACCAACTGGCGTATTACCGAGATGCAGTCGGTGATAGGTCGCATCCAACTAAAAAGGATGCCCCAATGGACCCGCCAACGGCAGGCCAATGCTGCGGCAATTAATGAGGTTTGCCGGACATTTTCTGCCCTGCGGGTACCGGAAATTCCGGAAGGGGTTGAGCATGGCTGTTACAAGCATTATGTGTTTGTTCGGCCTGAACAACTGAAAGCAGGCTGGGATCGAGACCGGATTATTGATGAGATTATCGCTTCGGGTGTTCCCTGTTATCAGGGGTCCTGCTCTGAGGTTTACCTGGAAAAAGCGTTTGATAACACTGAGTTCCGGCCCAAAGAACGACTGCCGACTGCCAGGGAATTGGGAGAAACCAGTTTGATGTTTCTGGTGCATCCGACTTTGGCCCAGGCTGAAATTGCGAAAACCTGTGAAGTGATTCAGCAAGTTATCAGTGAGGCTTCAGCTTAAACAATTTGGTTTACCTTCCTTTACAGTCGTTTTCCGTTACCCGCAAAAGATAAGATAAATGCCTTTACGGGAAGCTTGCCATACCATGATCTTTAAATCGTACTTTAATTCTGAATTTATCATTTTTTATGTATTTTACTGTTTTGCAGCCTGACAAGTGGCAAAACTTCAAAGCAGTTCTCAAGACCGTGTTATTCGCTATATGCTCAGAAACAGATTAATTTCCTTATCAAGGACAAAAAAACGCCTTGTCAGTCTGGTGATCGATGTTTTAATCATTTGGCTGGCGTTGTTTTTATCCTTTGTCGTCCGTTTGGGTATAGAGGACTTTGATAATCACAGGGTACTATTTTTTAAACTATGCCTCCTGTGCCCGGTTATCTGCCTGCCCATCAATATACGCTTGGGCCTTTATCGGGCAGTGCTCAGATTTGTAGGGCCACAGGTTACCCTGACGATTTTACGGACAACGGTGCTTTCGGTTACTGGCATCATAATATCAGCTTATGTTTTAGGCTGGTCTGTACCCAGAAGTATTCCTTTCCTTTTTGGATTGATTCTGTTGTTTATACTGGGCATTTCCCGATATGGTGCCCGTTACTGGCTGGCAGGCCACAAAATCAAGGATATTTTGTTAACGCCGTTTGCCATTACCACTCAACCTGATCACATTAAAAGAGGCAAACCTGTAGCCATTTATGGGGCAGGGGAAGCAGGGTGCCAGTTAGTCTCTGCCTTGGATCGTGGTTGGGAATTCAGGCCGGTGGTCTTTCTGGACGACGACAGTGCCATGGTGGGCAGAACCGTTTATGGAAGAAAAGTACACCATAGCGGTAAATTACCCGAACTGGTTGAGAAAGGCTTTGTTGACCAGGTATTGCTGGCGATGCCTTCGCTGTCCGAATCCAGGCGTAAGTCTATTTTGCGCGACCTGGAAGCTTTGAATATTCCTGTCATGACCATGCCAGGTATGGATGACCTGGTCAGTGGTCGCCTGAAAATTCAGGATATCAAGGAGGTGGAAATTGGTGACCTGCTTGGCAGAGAGCCGGTTCAGCCTGACAGTCAACTATTAAACCGCTGTATTCATGGGTTGAATGTTATGGTTACCGGAGCAGGGGGCTCAATTGGTTCGGAGTTATGTCGCCAGATCGCCAGGCTGGAGTGCAAAAGCCTTGTGGTGTTTGATCACTCTGAATACAACCTGTATCGGATTGAACAGGAAATCCGGCAGATAAAAGAACATGCTGGTTTGAGCTTTGACCTGGTCTCCGTCCTGGGTTCGGTTAATGACCCCCGTCGTCTGCTGGATGTCATCAGCGCTTATAAAATTGACACGATTTACCATGCAGCTGCCTATAAACATGTGCCTATTGTCGAGCATAATATTTCCCAGGGTGTGAGAAATAATATTATGGGTACTCTTTATGCGGCACAGGCGGCGATGGTGGGGAAGGTTGCTAATTTTGTGCTTATTTCCACAGATAAGGCGGTGCGCCCTACCAATGTAATGGGCGCTACCAAACGTTTTGCTGAGCAGGTTTTACAGGCTTTCAGCAAACAAGATAAAGTGGCATTAATGCATCCGTCAATGTTTGGTAAACAGCTGCATCAACCCATAGAAAATCACACCCGGTTTACCATGGTTCGCTTTGGCAACGTGCTGGGCTCCAGCGGCTCAGTCATTCCCCTGTTCCGGGAACAGATCCGCTCCGGTGGCCCTGTGACGGTAACCCACCCGGACATCACCCGTTATTTTATGACGATTCCTGAAGCGGCCCAGTTAGTGATTCAGGCTGGATCGATGGGGGCCGGTGGTGATGTTTTTCTGTTGGATATGAGCGAGCCCGTTAAAATTGCCGATTTGGCCAGACATATGATTCGTCTGTCCGGTTTTATGGAAAAGAATGATGACAACCCGGAGGGCGATATTGAAATTCAATACACTGGCTTGCGGCCCGGTGAAAAACTCTACGAGGAGCTTTTGATTGGCGACAATGTCAGTGAGACCCATCATCCCCTGATCTACCGGGCGATGGAAGAGAGTTCTGACTGGAGGACCCTGACTCAGGGTATTGAAAGGATACTGCTCTGCATAGAGCGTCATGACTATGATAAAGCACGGAGCATTATGGTTGATTTCGTTTCGGGTTTTAAACCCGATAGTATCCTGGTTGACTGGCTGTTTCAGTCTTCTGCTCAAAGAACAAACATCAAGAAATCTCGCCTGATTGAGACTGTTGAATAGCGTTAACTTGTTTGGTTATTTGGTGTTGATTGTTATGGGTGAATGGCTACCAGGAACTCTCATATTATGACCGTTTACTTTCCCGGAACTGATTACCAAATCGTTTTCAGTCGTTTACTATTACGCAAATTCTGATCAGCGGTTACAATGCTTGCCTTATTAATGAGGGCGGTCGCCGCAATTAAACGACCTGCCGGATCCTGATTGATGGCATGATCAAAACTTACCGATAATTCAGCAATCTCTGTGGTTATGGGTAATACCTTTATATTTCTGGCCAGCAGGGCGAGTTGGCTGAATTTTTTTGCGGTGGATGCAATGGTCAGCCGCTTCTTTTTGACTAGCATGGCGACTTCCCAGAGTGTGATATCACAAATCAGCAGCTGCTCCATTTGCTCTGCCAGCAGAATATGCTCTTTGGCTTTTTTTGTCAGTTTTGGATGGCTGAGGGCATCCCAGATAAAGGTGCAGGTATCCAGAATAATCATTGGCTGGCTTTCCAGGTTTCCCGGGAATCTGCAATGATATCATCCGCTTTGGCATCCTGCGCCAGCTCATCCAGTGCTTGCCTGGCCGACTGTTTCAGGGCATCCGGTGAGGCGATGGTGGCCAGCACTTCTCCATTGGAAGCAACGGTAAACGGCTGGCCTGCCTGGGCTTTTTTCAGATAACTGAGCAGGTTGGCCCGTAGTTCACTGATATTAATTTGTTCCATGATGACCTCTTGTTGTACATGTATTTTGTACAATATAGCAGGTTGTCGGGAGTTGTGAGTCTTTCTGTACACTCATATCCTCATTACCAATCACTATCCCAAATTTCCCATTACCAACAACTATGGCTAAATAACAACTATGGCTAAATAAAGATGTCCAAAAAAGTCGCTTTAATTACCGGTGTTACTGGGCAAGATGGCTCTTGCCTGGCCGAGTTTCTTTTAAAAAAAAGGGTATGAAGTTCACGGTATTAAACGTCGTTCTTCTTCTTTCAATACCGAGCGTGTGGATCATATTTATGAAAATCCTCACATGGAAATTAACATTTCAAGCTGCATTATGGTGATTTGAGTGACAGCTCCAATCTCACTCGTATCATCAGAGAAGTGCAGCCAGATGAAGTTTATAATTTGGCGGCCCAGTCTCATGTGGCGGTGTCGTTTGAGTCTCCTGAGTATACTGCCGATGTGGATGCCCCGGGTACGCTGCGACTGCTGGAAGCCATCCGGTTTTTAGGGCTAGAGAAGCAAACACGCTTTTATCAGGCCTCTACTTCGGAGCTGTACGGCCTGGTGCAAGAGATTCCCCAGAAGGAAACCACGCCCTTCTACCCGCGATCGCCTTATGCCGTGGCCAAGATGTATGTTTACTGGATTACCGTGAACTATCCAATGCCAAGGCCAGGTTGGGTTGAGAGCCCACCACTACGCTTGAACAGATGGTTGCCGAGATGGTTGAGTACGACCTGGCCAAGGCCAGGCAACATGCCTTGTTGAAAGCGCATGGGTATGAGGTGAGGGAGTAGTTGTGGGTCAGGGAAAATCAAGAAAGCCCCCAAAGCCATTGGGCTCAATGGCTATAAGGACATCCCCTGGTGAGATCATTGCCATTGATGGCAAGGTGAATTTCAACATCCATGCTTTTATGAAGGATTCTGATAATTTCAATTCTATTTTTACTCGATTGTTTGAAGAAAATCAGATGACTTCCTTGAGGAAACTTGTGATAGCCTTTTCTTATTTCATCGCATGATTTACCTATTTCCGGCATTTCTGCCAATAGATGAAAGGTGTCGTCAAATTGCTTAATGTAGAGGTTCCTTTGCTCTTTGCCCCAGCGCTTCATTGTAAATTGTGCTATTGCTATCAAATCTGCTCTGGCTTGCTTGGTAAGGACAAAAGGCTTCATTTTTTGTCTTCACCATCGAGTTCATTGATGAAAGTATCATAATCATACTCGGCAATGCCGCTCTTCTCGCCTTCAATGAGTAAATTTCTGAGGGTGTGCAGTTTCGTTTCTTTACTTTCAAGCAAGCGCAGAGCAGCCCGAATAACTTCACTGGCTGAGCCGTAACGGCCGCTTTCTATTTGGTCGGAAATAAAACTATCAAAGTGTTCGCCCAAGGTTATACTGGTGTTTTTAGCCATTTTCTTCGTCTCCATAGCGCACAGGGAATACCAATATGTACCTGATTATGGTATTTCGCACCCGTAAGTCAAGCAGGCAAGACTGAGGCAAACCTGATGAGCGAGTCGGCGTTGTGTTAGTTGCGTTAGGAATTGTCCTGAAATAATTTGCACATTTCCTGGTCCCAAAACTACGTTCGTCCTGAGCCTGTCGAAGGGCGTGAACTCCGGCCTAATGTATTGTGCCAGTCATCCTTCGACAAGCTCAGGATGAACGGAGATCGAGTTCA
>NZ_JAHHPO010000367.1 GCF_024606365.1 Endozoicomonas sp. ONNA2 | reverse complement strand
CGACGTTTATTATAGCAGCTGATTCATGACGTACGATCAGTGGTAATCAGGTAACATTTAATGCTTCGATAAATTTTGATATTCAGATTCGCTAATTTGCTTGTATCCAAGCCTTTTAAACAATGAGTGCGATGCTAGGTTGCCAGGTAGAACAGTGGCTATAAAATTAAATTCGGGATAAATTTTGCGCATCAGTTTTAAACCCGCTTCAGCAATTCCAAGCCTGTAACATTCAGGGGCTACCAGTATTGATATTTCATAATTATCGCTTCCATCTACAGGATCGAACCTTAGCATTCCTACTTCTTTGCCCTCTATAATCATAAAGTGCAGAAAGCAATCTGGTTGATTTAATTTATTTAAGTACCAAGTCTGATGCTCATCCCAGGTAGGTGCTTTAGGATTTCTTGAAAATCGTCGAGTTTCCGGTGCTGTTTGCCAGTGAAAGAGTTTTCCCATTTCTTTCATTGTGCCAGCATGAAATTTAAGAGTTTTTCCGTCACGGATGTGTTCATTTAGTAAGTGCATAAGAACTCGTTTAACACCAAGTCCATCTGTTACGTTTCTTGCTGACTCTGAGATTTCTGCATGTTTTTCTAAACAGTTTTCAATAGTCTTTTTCAGTTCTGAAGTATTACTCACTTCGGATAGTGGGAACGGTAAAATCGCATTGTTTTTTGCTAGGCCTTGTAATACTTTCTTCTGATTATTTGCCATACATATTGTTATTGTAGGTAGACCTAGGGCACAACGTTCCCAGCTTGTTGTCCCAGCTGCACCTATAGCTATATCTGATTCAATCATCAGTTGACAAATTTGGTCTGTGGCTATGTGTAGCTCTGTCTGGAATGGTAGTAATTGACATTGCTTTTCTAGCTTTTGAGCGTGTGGGTTATTTGCTCCTATAACCAAAATGACTCGCAGTTCATTTGCTGTGTAAAGCTCTGAAAGGCTTTCTAGTATTTGACTGCTCACGTTGTTTTGATCAGATCCCCCAAGGGAGATTAAAATACATGGTGGAGCACTTATAGTTTTTCGCTTTGGCAGGGATTTCTTCCGGAAAAGATAGAATTCTGGTCGTAAAAGAGCATAGCGCGAACCTACTAGCAGCGAGGTTTCAGTATTGCACATCCAAGGAATGTAATCTCCCTCCTGCCTTTCATATGTTTGATCAATTATTATGTCAGCATCAATTTTACGATTTGCTAAATCATCTATTGCGATAATGTTCTTGCAAATTTTTCTAATTTTTTTTTGCCAGTGATTATCTAAGCTATAGTGGTCAACGATTAATAGATCGACCTCTTTTATATTTGAGTCTTTAATTGCTTTTTCAGTAAGTTTTGCATCTTCAACCCAATCGCCACCTAGCCAAGTCTGATAACTCTCTCGATGGATATTTTCATCTTGATTGACTGGGAGTAACGTTAATCTAAAGTTCTTCTGTCTTATCAAAGGGCCAAGGTGGCCATGGTGCTCACGGCATATAAAGTGGCATAAATACCCAGCTTTTTTTAGCGCATCGGCCAATGTCAGGCATCGATATACATGGCCTGTTCCTATTTCTATTGATGCATCAACCCTGAAAACAACGTTCAAACAATAGCTCCTTGTTTCTCCAATATCTGGTACATAACTTCGGCTCTTAACCAGTCGTCTTCAGTATCGATATCCTGTGCCCTAAATCTCGGTATTTCAACAATGCTTGATTGAGCTTTAAAGATTGGCAGATTCTCTGCCCATGCTGATGCTGTACCCCAATAGAACTGGCCTACATCATGCCAGGCTTCGGTCAGATCTTGAGATCGTGTTAGAAAATGTTCAGGTTGGAACATACTGACTCGTCCAGCATCATCCAGTTTGATTGCTCTTTGAATGGGAAATGGAAAGGTTGTTGCAGCAAATACGAAATCATTGGTGTTCTGCTTTATCAATGCTTCACCTTTCTTTAAGTCTGAAGCGGATATGAACGGAGCTGTTGCGTATATACAACACACATATCCCACGTTATCTCCCTTCGATTGTAGCCACTCAATAGAGTGTTTTACGACTGCGCCTGTGCCAGTGTAATCATCTGATAGGCTTTCAGGTCTGATAAAGGGTGTATCAGCACCCCATTCTTTGGATATGTCTGCTATTTCATTATCATCGGTTGAGACAATAACTCGGTCAAAGCACTCTGATTTTAGTGCTGCTTCAATTGACCAGGCGATCATCGGTTTACCATAAAATAGCTTGATATTTTTTCGTGGGATTCGCTTGCTTCCACCCCGGGCAGGAATAATGGCAATATTCATTGGCCAAGAATTTCTGTTAATGCATTAACAACCTGATCCTGCTGCTCATGGGTCATGGTATGAAACATTGGCAGTGAAATCGCTACTTTATAGTACTGTTCTGCTTCGGGAAAATCCCCAACCCTGAAACCAAGGTTTTGATAGTAAGGCTGTGTATGAACCGGAATGTAATGCAGGTTAACGCCAATCCCTTTTTCATGCAGTTGTCTGAATACCTCTGCATGGCTTTTATTGATATTATCCAACTGCAGACGAATCACATAGAGGTGTAATCCCGAGTATGTATTGGGCAGTTGATAGGGTAGTGTTAAGGGTAAATTAGCCAGTTGTGTGTTATATCGCTCAGCTAATTTATGTCGCTTTGCTACAAATTCGTCCAGTCGTTGTATCTGAGATATTCCCAATGCTGCCTGTAGCTCTGTCATACGGTAGTTGTAGCCCAGCTCTATCTGCTGGTAATACCAGCCGCCATGGGAGAGTTCTGTCATTAATGACTGATCGCGGGTTATGCCGTGGCTGCGGTATAACGACATTTTCTGTGCCAGATCATCATTATTGGTCAGTGCTGCACCGCCTTCTGCGGTCGTGATGATTTTTACCGGATGAAAACTGAACACAGTAATATCAGAGTATTGGCAGTTACCAACAGGTGCTCCCTGATATTTTCCACCAATTGCGTGGGAAGCATCTTCTATTATCTTAACCCCATATTCTCGGGCCAGGTTATATATCGCTTCCATCTCACATGGCTGGCCACACAGGTGTACAGGCACCAGTATTTTGGGAAGTTTACCCTGTTCTTTGGCCACAGCCAGTTTGTCGGCTAATGCTTTTGGGCAGAGGTTGTAGGTTTTTGGATCTATATCCACAAAATCTATCTGTGCACCACAGTAGAGCCCACAGTTGGCAGAAGCCACGAAGGTTATTGGACTTGTCCAGAGCCAGTCACCCGGGCCCAGCCCGAGGGCCAGGCAGGCAATATGCAGGGCAGATGTGGCACTGTTGGCGACTAGTGCGTGTTTGGCACCGGTATGCGCCATAAGGGCCTGCTCAAAAGCAGGCACCTGAGGCCCCTGTGTCAGAAAGTCTGACTGCAGGGTTTGCACAACAGCATCAATGTCTTGCTGGGTTATTTCCTGTCGACCGTAGGGAATCATGCCATATCTGCCATGCGGTTAAACTCAATGATTTCCGATATGTCCAAGAAGTGCTCATTTTTACCGGAGTGGTATTCGTAGCCTTGTTGAACTGATTTGCCTTTTTCATTCAACGCATTCGTGTGGTAGTCGTTGTCACTATCTACGAAATTAATAGTTGGGGCTATGACATAGTGATCTTCAAACTCAATGGTCAGGTGAGAGTCGTCAGCAGGGCACATGATCTCATGGAGTTTTTCTCCCGGGCGGATACCGGTAATTTTTTGATCCAGTTCTGGAGCCATGGCTTTTGCCAAGTCAACAATTTTTACTGAAGGAATTTTTGGTACAAAAATTTCACCGCCTTTCATGCGATCGAAATTTTTCAGTACAAAGTCTACACCCTGTTGCAGAGTGATCCAGAAGCGTGTCATTTCCTGGTGGGTGATTGGAAGGTAGGGTGAACCATCCTGAATTAGCTTCTTGAAGAACGGTACTACAGAGCCTCTTGAACCAACTACGTTGCCGTATCGAACAACGGCAAAGCGGGTTTCATGGCCTCCGGCCATATTGTTAGCTGCAACAAACAGTTTGTCGGATGCCAGTTTGGTTGCACCATAGAGGTTTATTGGGTTTGCGGCTTTGTCTGTAGACAGGGCAATTACTTTGGTTACGTTGTTGTCCAATGCAGCGTGGATAACATTTTCAGCACCGTGGATATTGGTTTTTATGCATTCCATCGGATTGTATTCTGCAGCAGGCACTTGCTTGAGTGCTGCGGCATGAATGACATAGTCAATACCGCGCATGGCCTGGGTCAGGCGATCACGGTCTCTAATATCACCAATAAAGTAGCGCATGCAGGGATGATTAAATTCCGGCTGCATGTCAAATTGCTTCAGTTCATCCCTGGAGTAAATTACGATTCTTTGAGGATTGTATCTTTCCAAGATGGTTTTGGCGTAGAGTTTACCGAAAGAGCCTGTTCCACCAGTGATCAACACGGATTGATTATTGAACATTAAGTTTCAACCTCTGAATAGATATGACTAGCTTTAAATGAAATTTTGTCGGTGAGTCGGGGTTGGTTGTTAGGGCCGCTAAAATGGGGACATTCTATAAATTGGCATAAATGCTTGATTGCTATTTGTCTCTCGCCTTGTTACGCCAGCCAACCCTCCCCCCTCCATGAGT
>NZ_JAHHPO010000366.1 GCF_024606365.1 Endozoicomonas sp. ONNA2 | reverse complement strand
GGCTTATACGACTATAGTCAAACAGTATGCCAGTAACGACATAAAAGCCAGTGCATCCGGCGATGTTGCCCGCCTGACCATTTACGGTGAGCTGTTTGGCGGTGCATTTCCCGGGCTACCCACACCGCCTGACGTAATCGCCCCCGTCCAGGAAGGCATCTACTACCACCCCGACCTGGACTACATGGCTTTCGGGGCCACAGTGATGCTGCGATCGCCTGCAGATCAAGCCGGTGGCACACTGACAGATAAAGCAGTTACCAAAGTAGAACTGGACTTTCTCCCAACCATGGAGTTGCTGAAAAGTTGCGGCTTTTTCACCGCAGAAGCCATACATCTGGGATCATTCACCGACTGTTGCAACTTTGATATCAACTTCACCACCACCATTCCTGCCAGACTCGGCGTTGACCTGAAGGCCAGAAAGAAGATTGCTGCGATAAATTTGGCCGAAGGTATTGTCTGTCGTACCAATGTTGTCCAGAGGGTGCCGGTAACCGGCCACAAACCTGACGATCATTGCATGTTCAAACGCAAACATGATGACTTTGCCAACTACTGCAGTGCCAACGCTCAAGCCATTGCCTGTGGGCAGAACCGTTCTCTGGTCAGCAGCGACAAAGCCTCGTTTTTGCACTTTATCGATCACCTGGTTCGCTCTCGCCTGGTCTGCGATGCGCTGTCAAAGACCGGCAAGCCCGTCACAAAAAATTACCAGACCAACAAGCGCATTCGCCAAATGGCCTGTGACCTGATTCTCGCTGATGTTAAAGAAACGTTGGGCACTATGACGTTTTGTTCAGCAGCTTCCGGCAAAAAAGCGATAAACGTTCATAAGACTGGCGCAGGCAACGCCACCGTCAGCGGAGACCATCTGCTGGAGCGGTACCTGGACGATATTAACCGAATTATTGCTAATGCCATGCGGGACAGGGCAAGCAAGTGAATTCTCCCCAACAGTGGCGAACAACAATGGGATCTTGTGGCTCTCAAATTGAAATACTGAACACAGACAACAGTTCAAAGCGCTCATTCCTGGCGTGGGGGGATCTTGCCGCCATTACCGGCAATGAGTCACATGGAACTTCCAATGGAATTAGTGGTCTGATGATACGTACTGTGTAAATTTATGAATTTCCGGTTCAAGTCATCATCTTGGTAAAATCAACCTGAGAGGCCATTTAATGAATACCCCCATATCAGCATCAGTTAACCAAATGCCGACCTTGCAAGATCAAAGAGAACCTGAATCAACAGGGGGTGCTCTGGCAAAGTTCAATAATCTACAAGTTACAGTGGCTTCGCAGGCTTCTATTAAAGGCATCCGGGAGTGGTTGAATAATATGCGTGTTAATCCAGTCAAGATCAAATATGAGAAAAATGGTAACAGTCCATCAGGAGTAAATGCTCTGCATCCTAACACAGCCAGGTTGGCTCTAAATGTTGATGTATCAGAAGAATCCGGACCTCCAAAGGCTTCTTCCTTAATTTCACAGACCTCGAAGGGCGAACCACCCTTAAAGGCAACAGGGCCTGCTTTGGCTTCTGGCCTTTCGCCACTGCCTGATGATGTCCAGGCCAAGGTAGATCAGGAAACCGCAAAATATCAGCAACTTTTGGGCGCTCATCCCGTAGAGTCAACAAGCTATCCGCCGCTTGAGTTCCGGAAAATGCAAAAAATTGAAAGATATACCAACTGTATTGTTTATAGAGGTATGTTGAAATACCACCTGAATGCAGATGGACTGTTGGTGAAAGAGAAGTACACGGGATCTGGTAATACCGTGAAACAGGTTAGCGGTGTTTATGTTTTCAATTATGTTGATGAAGACCGTAAAGGCCAATTTCGGCCACACCAAAATGGTGGGCTGAGCGACACACATTCAATACATGCTGGTCAATTAAATGATGGCACGTTTTTCCTCTTGGCGTTGACGAAAAAAATGTGTGACGACCACTTGGTAAAAGATCCATTTGATTCTAAAAAAATCGGTTACTTTGGTGATTCATATCCCACCTGTAGGGCAGGGTACAACACTCATTCCCTCTATTGCGGAAAGACTTGGGAAGAGTCAGTAAAAACCTTTGAACAGGCTTGTAAAGGTACCCTTGTGGCGGAAAAAATCAGGGAAATACTGGGATTTCAGCCTGACTCCGTTGGTACCAGGCTCGAAGCACAAAATCCGGAACAACCGGAAGTTCCTGAACCATTTTTGGCGTGGTCGGCCCAGAAGGCTGTCCGATAATAGCGCCCGTTTGGTCGCCCCCGTAGCCTATTCTCGGGCAGCCTCCCGGAGGAG
>NZ_JAHHPO010000365.1 GCF_024606365.1 Endozoicomonas sp. ONNA2 | reverse complement strand
GAGCTTTTTCTTTTCCTTTGTGCTCTTCGTGTGCTTCGTGGTTCAAAGCTTTTGCCTCTGAAATTAATAGATGCTTAATGTCTATCATAAGAAGCACCACTACCCTATACAGTGCCCAGTCAACCAGATAAAATATCTCTGATGGTTGTAAATGACAGTGAAGTGCGTAATTGCAATACTTGATTTTACCCAGTCCGGCAAAATACTGCCCCCCGCTGCCGCAAAAGCACAGGCAGTTACAGGTTTTCGGGAAGCATCTGTAGAAATGTGGACTTCAGGAAAATTCCCGGGTATTGAATCAACTGACTACGTTATCTAAATTCTGAATACCCAATGAATAAATCGCATCAATGGTCTCTTTGGTTAAACAGCCTATCTTGATCATACCAGTGATGATTTTAGTTACAGGTAATCCTTTGCCCCTACAGGCTGTGAACACGTACTCAACCAAGTTTTTACTTCTCAGGCGTTCTTCCGGGATATCAAGATTCAATTCAAGAATATCCGGGCTTGCCTTAAAAGCAGTGTACAACATAATTTGGGTAAGTTTGCTTTTTAACAAAATCATTTCAATCTTTTCAATGATTTCCTCGTTTCGTTGGGCGCTATATTTAACCTCTTTATTTCCTATTTTGAAATTCTTTTTTATATAGAGTGCCATTTCCCAAGTTGCCCAATCGGACTCCGATACCTCGGTCGGATTGTTTCCAAATTGCTTGGGGTTAATACCCAAAACACTGATTCCACATTGGTAATTATCATTTAAAATAGTGGTGAACCGATGCATTAGTTTATTTCTATTGGCATAAGTATTACTCCTGTTGACAATAGCCGTTTTCATGAAATCTCCAGCCAACTCGCTGGCTGTGGTGTTCTCAAGTTTATCGAATGAAACCCTGTAACCGGGCAGTTGGCTATTTGTTGCTTCATGGGTTTGTGAACTTGCTGTATCCGGCACATAGCGTGTGTATATTGTGTTAATCAGTGCTTCGTCAACCAGTCCCGCCGAAATGGCTGCTAAAATAAAGTTTTTCACAGGTTGATTCAGGGTATACAGTAAGTTGGATACACACTTGAAAGTATCTTCGTCCAAGATAGAGAGTATATACGCATCGTCATATCTCTCCGGATTAATGGATCCCAGGAAATCTGACAGAAATTTTTCTGCATGATCCTTCCCGATTTTTTGTCCTATTTCTACAATGGCATCGTATTCAAAATCACCTCCATTCTCCTTGGCATTTCGCTCCCACGTCTCCCAATCCCAACGGCCAGGATTCTTTGGGTTTGTCAGTACGCTCAGCTGAACCGGGAGTGTAAAAGGTTCAAGGATGCGCTTGTTTATTTCCTTGATCACTCTGGCAAACAGCGATTTTCGGAATTGCCCAATGTCCAGTCGGTTGGATTGACTGATTTCTTCGGTCTTTGAAATAAATTTTTGTGCCACCTTTTCAATGGTAAGGTGACTCTGACCGGTTTCTTCCTGGTAAGTGGGTGGAGCTTCAGTTTTTGGAACTATGGGCGGAAAATTCGGATCCATAACTTACCTCTGTAATTGCAGCAACAATGATGTGGTAAAAATAATATTAATCATTGGACCCATGCAATAAAGAAAAGTTCCCTACACTAACCTGAGTCCATGAGTTCACAAGGGTTGTTTACTGTCATGTCTGACCCGCTTCTTTATGTAGTTTCTACGCCCATGGGTAATCTGGGTGATATGACGCCCAGGGCCGTTGATGTCCTTCGTCAGGTTGATGTTATTGCCGCAGAGGATACCCGGCACAGTAAGCGCTTGATGAATCACTTTGGCATTGATACTGCGCTGATTCCCTGTCATGACCACAATGAACGACAGCAGGCCGGGATGATTGTGCGACGTATGCAGGCGGGGGAGACCATTGCGTTAATCAGTGATGCCGGTACGCCGTTAATTTCTGATCCCGGCTTTTATCTGGTCCGGTTGGTGAGAGAGGCCGGATTTCGAGTGGTTCCCATACCCGGCGCCTGCGCTTTTATCGCGGCGCTGTCAGTCAGTGGCCTGCCCACTGACCGTTTTTATTTTGCCGGTTTCCTGCCCGCTAAAGGGGCAGGGCGTCGCAAGCAAATAGCATCGTTGGCGGCTTTTTCCTGTACCTGGGGGGTTTATGAGTCGCCACACCGTATTATGGCGCTTCTGGAAGATCTCGACACTGTGCTGGGCGGTGGCCGGTGTATTGTGCTCGCCCGGGAAATCACCAAAACCTTTGAAACCATCATGACCGGCACGCTGTCTGAGATTCAGGTGGTCTTGCAAGCGGACACCAATCAGCAGCGTGGGGAGTTTGTGGTGCTGGTTGAGGGTTATAAAGAAGACCGTGCAGAAATCAGCCCGGAAATTGAAAAAATGCTGCACCGCCTGTTACAGGATTTACCCATTAACAAAGCGGCGGCTGCAGTTGCTGATCTGACCGGGCTGAGAAAAAAAGATCTCTATGAGCTGGCTTTGGCGCTGAAAAAGGGGGCGTAGCTGCTGTTTTTGGCCAGCCTCCTGGCCCCGGTTACTGTTTTTTATCACTGTAAAAAGCAGGCCCTTGGAGCACGGGCCCCATGTTTAACAAGCAGTTCCTTACACGTTGTGTGAGTATTCTTGTGAGTCCACTCGAGCGCCGTGCGGCCGTAGTTGTCCTTCGCATTGACCTTGATGCCATGAGCGGTCAGTAATGCCGTGATCGCTTCTGTATGGCCGTTATAGGCAGCAAAGTGGAGGGCTGTCCGGCCATCGTTATCCTTCTCGTTGACCTTGATGTCGTGTTTGGCCAGTATCACCATGATGGATTCAGCGTCGCCGATGTGGGCAGTAAAGTGGAGGGCTGTCCGGCCATCGATATCCTTCACATTGACTTGGATGCCGTCAGTGGCCACTAATACCTTGAAGGTTTCTGTGTGGCTGTTAGAGGCAGTGGCATGGAGAGCCGTCCTGCCATTGTCATCCTGCTCATTGATCATGGTGTCGTCAGCCTCCACCATCGCCCTGACGGTATCTGTATGGCCGTTACAGGCAGCATACTGGAGCGCTGTACCGCCATCGTTATCCTTCTCATTGACGTTGATGTCACGGGCGGTCAGTAACAACTGCACGGTTTTTGTGTGGCCGAATGCGGCAGCAAAGTGCAGAGCCGTCCGGCCATCGTTATCTTTCTCATTGACCATGGTGCCGTCAGCCTCGAGAAACAACTGGACGATTTCTGTGTGGCCCTTGGACGCAGCTATATGCAGAGCCGTGGCGCCACTGTTATCCTGCTCATTGGCCTTGATGCCCTCAGCGCCCAGTAACGCCTTGACGGTGTCTGTATGGCCGTTAAAGGCAGCTTCATAGATCGCCGTCGCGCCACCGTCATCTTTCTCATTGACCCTGATGCCGTCAGCGTCCAGTATCGCCAGTACGGTTTCTGTGTGGCCGTTACGGGCCGCTACATGGAGAGCTGTGGAACCATGGTAGGTTTTCTCATTGACCTGGCTGCCGTCAACGTCCAGCAACGTCCGGACATTTTTTGTGTTGCCGTGTCTGGCAGCTAACTGCAGGGGCGTAGCGGTATTTTTATGGGGCTTGACATGGATATTCGCACCACTGGCAATCAGCTTTTTCAGGCACTTGGTCCCGCCCTTCAGTACAGCAGTCAAATGTAGCGCTGTTGCGCCGTTGTTTGCAGCGGTATTGATATCCGCGCCTGCGTCGAGCAACCATGTCAGGCGCTCTGAATTACCCCATCGGGCAGCGATCATCAAAGGCGTGATGCCGTCGTTATCCTTGACATTAATATTTACGCCCCGGTGAGCAATCAGCTCTTTCAGGCATCCGGCGCCGTTTTCTTTTTGGGTGGTAAAGTCTTCGGTTGTCTTGCCGTCAGGGAGTTTGCCGGAAGCGTTTATGTCCATGGCAGGCCCTTGCTGACGGTCTTTGGTTATGCCGATTTTGGTGGCTATATGCAGCGCTGTTTCGCCTTTTTTGTTGGTGCTATTGACATTCACCCCCTTTTTCATCAGCTGTTTCAGGCATTCGAGCTGACCGTTATATGCGGCCAGGTGCAGGGGGGTCTCCCCATGGTGATTGGCGGCATTGACATCGGCACCCCGGTCGATCAGGGTCCGGACGCAATCAGTATGGCCATACTTGATGGTGACTGATAACGGGTATTCAGGATGACCTGTGAGCACCGAATGGTAAGTCCGGTTTGCCAAAGCTTTGTTTTCGTCCAGTAGCTCTGTCAGTGCCTGCAGATTTCCGGTAAGGCAGACCTGAAGCATCCTGGTTGTACAATAACGTGATTCGTCGTCCAGCAGTTTCATGCCGTCCAGGCGCATCAATGGCAGTGCCGGGTGCTTACATAAACATTCCCGTTTTTCAAGACTTTTTAACGACTGCTGTTCACTGTCAAGCCATTCGGTAATGCATTCCAGGTGGAAAATGTCGGAGTTCGGGCAAGAGGTTGTGACCAGTGAACGCCCACCAAATTGCCCGGGATACCCGTCGTCACCCTTACAGATAGAACAATTAAAGAAAAATTCTGCTCCATTGCCATTGACACCATTCATCGCTACTAGCCTGCTGTAATTATTCAATTGGTTCGAGGATAATCCCCGGCATTTTTTGCCTGCCGGTGATCGCCGTTGCAATAATGTCCGGATAGCCTGGTAATTTCATCAGACGATGGTGGCTTACGGTTGTTTTGGCTATTTCTGCCAACCCTTTCTGCCAGTTCGCTGCATCGTCATTCCAGACAAGTAACTCAAGCCATGCATTCTCTTTCACGGGAATCTCTGTGGATAAACTGACAGGTGACTCTGGAACCATGTAAGTGAATGTTGGGAAAAAATAGTGGCTAAGAGAATGGTATAAAAATCAGAAAATTCCAGAATTATGTGCGGGTGCCGGTTATGATTTAAAGCAATCAATATTCAGTAGCCAGAAATATTCGATTCCATTAAGACCCCGGTTTCCTTTCAGAGAACTACCGGGTTCATTTCCTGTTCTTGATAGACGGCATTAGCCCCGAAAGTTCCTGCAAGCCCGGTAACAAGCCCGCCAACAAGCCCGGTAGCAACGAAAATAGCCCCATGAGTGCCAAAAGCAGCCCCGACAGCCCCGACAGTAGTGACAGCCCCGACAGCCCCGGCAGTAACCCCGATGACTCCGGCAGTAATCCCGACGACTCCGGCAGTGAACCCGATGACTCCGGCAGAAATACCGGCGGTCTTGACAGTAAACCCGAAAGTGCAGGCACAAAGTCCGACGAATACGCCAGCTGCGCTAACAGCTCCGCCAACCATGGCAGCAGCCCGGTCAACTCCGGCAGCAGCACCGACGGCCCCGGCAGCAACCCCGGTAGTTAAAACAGCCCCGGTTGTAATCGCGGAAATCGCGGAAGTCCCGACAGTAACCGCGGTTATACACAACGCAATAGCAACCGAGGGAGTATTACTCAAAGTAGTTTGGCTAAAAAGTATGATAGTTTTTTCCGAAAAAATGACCACACGCTCTTGTAATGGAATTTTTTTTATCTCTTTTATCTCGTTATCAGTTAATGGAGTGTGAC
>NZ_JAHHPO010000364.1 GCF_024606365.1 Endozoicomonas sp. ONNA2 | reverse complement strand
GAATAGTGGTTCTATTTACTAAAAATTTCCGACTTTTTAGACCAATTTGCTGCCACCGCACGACTGCATGGATGCAGGAGCCAGAGCAACGCAGGAGCAGTTGCCGCTTTAGGGCAATCTATTCTCGGACAGCCTCTTGGACGCTGCCAAATAAGCGATAGTTCTTTATCACCTTGGATAACATGCACTCAATTTTTTCTGTGAACTTTATAACAATATCCTTGTCCAATCAGACAAGTATTCAAATACTGTTGGGCAGTATCATCATTCAAAAACCAGGATGCCGGACATAAATATCCAGATGTTTAAGTTAGAGGGATTTTTAAATGCTACCTACCGTATATCATTCTTTGATAGCCCGCCCTATGAGTTATCAAAGCTCGACAACGAATTCAGGTCAGGACATCCATACATCCGACGGAGCCAAAAGACCACCCAAAAAGTATGTTGATCCCGGTGTCACTCCTGCCGTCCAAATGCCATTAGTCAAGCGTCTGTGCAGTATATTCGTATCACCCATACTCCACTGGGCGTTTGGTGATGCCCCAAAAATCCGGCAACAACTTCAGGCGGCTGGTGATCCCCCCCCAGACCGGCAACAAATTGGGGGTAAGGGAATGTTTTTGCACCGCATGCAGGGCATAGGACTGGATGTTCCGCCGTTCCAATGTGTTACCACCCGGGTAATGAAGGCTCTTGAACAACATCCTCTTGATATCCAACGCCTGGCACCCTATCTCTCTGGCATTACCGATGAACCCTTTACAGCGGCCAGCCTGTCGGACATCCGGGCATACCTCAATACCTTGCCACCTTCTGGGCAAGCCAAAAGGGCTGACTGGCTCGCGGGTCTGGGGAAATTTGTCGCCAGTAATGACTTTTACCAACAGGTTAAAGATTCTGAAGCGGCCAAACACATCAGGGCCCTGCGTGACCGATTATCCACCTCCCGGCCAGTGATTGTCCGCAGTTCCGGCATCAACGAAGATAACTACGGCGATGTCCGGGCGGGCAAATACCTCTCTGAAGTACAGGGAGACGACGATGTTGTACGGACCTGCCTTAAGGTCATGGCCTCAGGTTACCGGCCTGAATTATCTACTTCACAACCCATGGCTCTGATCATCCAACAGTGCATTGACTGCAAGTTTGGCGGGGTAGCCATGAGCTATCAATCACCTGAGGATAATACCACCGGGGTAGAGTTCACATCCGGTCAGCCCAGAGGCGTAGTAGGAGGGCAGTCCGGTAACACGCCCCACCGCATCCACATTGATCGCCAGGCAGGCGCGGGCAAGGCTCAATACATTCCCGGAACTATCACCAGTCACTTCATCCTGCGCAAAAACGCTGATAATAACGGCTACTCGGAAATAGCAATGGATGCTGATGCCCAATCCAGCGGCAGCGAACAACCACTCAGTGACCTCTTGGTTGAAAAACTCAAAGATGCGGTGACCAGGCTCGAAGACCTGTTGCTCTGCCCCGTGGATGTGGAATTTGCCATCGATCATCAGGGTCGCCTGTTTCTGTTGCAGGTGCGCCCTTTAACCCGGCTTTCTGGCGGCATGGATTTTGCCATGCCCATACCTGAAGAGACCCTGGCCAGTGGCGAGGGCGTCAGCGAAGGCTATTGCACCGGAACTCTCTGGTTGGCCAATAATCAAGCCACAGACACTATGCCCAAAGGCGCCATTGTCGTGGCCCAACATGCTGAAGATTGGATGCTTGAGCCTGACTTTCTGAAGCGGGCCGGAGGTTTTGTCGTTGTCGCAGGCGGCAAGAATGACCATGTGGGGATTAACCTGAGACAGAAAACAAAGCCCTTGATGATCGCTGGTGGCCAGTACCCGGCAGTGGCTGCCCTGATTGGCCAACAGGCCACGTTGGCCTGTGCCCGCTTTAACGGTAAGCCCGGTGCCTTCATTGTGCCCGGTGACCTTACCGGAAAACTGTGCTGTCACAGAAGCCTGTCCTCCACATTCTCTGATGTGCCATTAGTAAAAGCCGTCCCGTCCCGGGATGACCTGTCACTCCCTGAAGGCTCACTTCATCAGGTTGCCCGCGCTTTTCACTGGCTCACAGACCAAAATGCCCGTCTGCTGGCACTGTTTGCCCCTGACGGTGGCCTGGGTTGTCTGGCCCACCCGATAAAACTGAGTATGTCGCCACAACGATTACAGTTAGTGGCAGCGACCAGGGACAGCATAAACAGGCTGATTCATGGGGCTGAAGCACTCTTGGGCGGTTACCATGCATTCTTGCTGCTGGCGGGTGACAGCAGTTCAGACCAGGTCAAGTCATTGTTGGCTGAATTACCGCTATTGAGCACCCGGTTCAAGATGCTGAAACAGACCATCACATCAAGGGTTAAGATGCTCATCGATCCCCTGTGTGCCGGTGAAGCACAACCGCTATCCGAGGGCATGTTTGCTCTATGGCTGGCAGCCTGCCATCAGCTGCAATCCTGTCTTCAGGCACTGAATCCCCGGGAAGCAGAGCAGGTCCGCAGTGTCCATGAGCTGATTTTTGCCCTGCACAAGCGCTTTGTTGAGGCGCTCGGACCGGTCACTCTGGATTCTCGTCAGGGCAAGATTTCTAACGAAGGGTGCATCACCTATATTGATTGCACGAACCCGGGCGGCTCCGGTGTAGAGATTCCGCTATTGAATCCATCCATCAAAGATGCCCTCAATAATTTAGCGAAATCAGGGACTGTCGTCAGTATGGATGATGCCCTGATTGTTAATCTGGTGCTAGGAACTCATGTGTGCGTTATCGAGCTACTTGAACAGGCTGAGGGGGGAAAAGAACGCATTTTGCGGCTGAAAGTTTCGGATTGTTTTGAGAAACCTGATGGCAGTGATAAACCTGGCAAATTGAAACGCATGTGGTTCTTGGTGCAGTTCCTGAAAGCCGTTGAACTGGATATAGATGCTGATGCCATGAAGCTCAGTTGCAATGCCGTAGCTGGAGACATTATTGTCGAATGCCCCCGAATGACATCGCGACCAGCCATGCAGAAGGCCTTTGAAAAACTGCTGACTGTGTCAGGTGCAATGGGTGATGTGGATCTGTACTTCGAAGGCCTACCTATTGTTGAGGGGGATCAGTGGAGCTTTAACTTACTTGCACAACGCCTTAATAACGATTTTACAGAAGAAGCCAATAGATTCGTCTTCAACCATTGTCTTTTCTCATTGATTTATTGGAGGAAGGGCAATATTGGAAGATGCCTTCGGTTTTTAAACGAATACCACAAAAAATTTATTGATTATGTTCAACAGTTAGTAATTTGCGTAAGAGGTCCGGTTGATCTTTCTCAGGCAATGTTCAAAAATGATACGATCGATAAGGACACCCGCAGGAAACTCTTGCACCATCTTTTATTGTCAGGTTACAAAAACGCTACTTCATTGTTTGGGCTGGTGTATGACGACTTGAGAGATCAAGACTTTCTTATCGAACCTGCTTACAGTTACCGCCCGGTGTTCAAGGTTCCACCGGGTCATAAAGAAAAGCTCAGAAAAGTTCTGCTGGAGCAAGGGCTGCAGTATGCTAGCCAACGGGTTCGAAATGATAAAGACCTTGTATTACCAACCGTTGCAAAACACCCGGATGACCTGCAATGTGTTAGCCTCAAACTGAAGAATGACATAGATGTCGTCATGACCGCAATCGCTCAACAAGGTGAACTGCAGCAATATGCAACCCCGGCTTTAAAGGATAATGTTGATGTTGCAAGGACCGTTGTCGCAAAGTCCCCGTCAGCTATGTTTCCTGCAAGTGAAAGAATCCAAAGCGATAAAAACATCATTGAAATCTTGATTGCTGGTGATATCAATCTCTTGGGTTTTCTCAGGGGAAAAATATTGAATGATTTCGATTATATGCTGGACTTGATTGAATATAATTCTGCTGCTTTCGAGTTTGCTGATGGACTGCTTAAAAATGATAGAGTCTTTATCCGTTCAGCCATTGTTAGAAACTCCGAAGTTCGCAAATACATATCCAATGAACAACTTGTTGAATCCGCAAGATTACAACCTACAATTCAGCCTGAAAGTCTACAGATCAATGCGCCTGCTATCCAATCCCCTGGTCCTGTGTTTTTATACTCCGGTTTTCCCCAAGTGTTCTCACCGAATTCGGATTTCTCTTTTTCTGCGAGGGCCCTGCCTAATTTGAGGGGACCAGCGCTTTTGCCTAACTATTTGCACCCTGATCCCCTATTTTATCCCCTACCTTTTCAACAGCCAGGACACATACTTCATGTAATCGTCTATTTTTGGCTAAGTATACAGTTGCTCCGCTAGGCACAACGTAGTACTTCATTTATTCGCAATTGAAGCGTGAAATCAGGGATTTTTTGGTCAT
>NZ_JAHHPO010000363.1 GCF_024606365.1 Endozoicomonas sp. ONNA2 | reverse complement strand
TTTTTTTGTGTAATACCGTCCATATTAGGAAAGTTGTTTTTAGACAATTCCTAACGGGTTTGAGATAAGGCTCGCCGGTTGCCGGATCAATAGTGGATTCCAGATAGTCCCGGGTGCGACGAATAATATGGCGGATATAAGGATTAAATTGACGACCATAGTCGGGCAATATTCGCCTTAGCCTGGTTTTGTCTGGCCCTCTCAGTTCATTGTAACTGTCGCCACTGGCAACATAATCCCCCGGCTCCATTTGCAGACGCCTGCGAAGATCCCTGAATGCACGGTTATCCTCAGCCTGGGGCAGAGGGTTTCGTACCCAACTCCAGGCCAGGGCTTCTTCGCCAGGAATTTCACTTTCGCCCATAACCACAGGTACGGTACGATCCGCCTGTCGCCAAAGACTCCACGGATCACCCAGCACCTGGTCACTGCCCAAACCAAGAATACTCAGCAGGTCAAACGCTTCAATGGGATGCAACTGAACCGGCGTCGCCGTTGCCAGCAACATGCTTTTGGTTTTCTGGCTAATGGCCTGCAAAAAGCCCATCAAATTGTTGGGATCAGCTTTTTCTTCAAGACAGTTCTCACCAATTTTCTTCCGTCTTGACCGGTGCGCCTCATCCACAATGACACATTCATAATTGCCAGCCAGCAGATAATCGTTCACCTCTGAGCCTGAGGTAATCAGCCCCTGGGAAACAATGCCAAAACGTCTCGGGCACTTCAGAATGCTTTCCGGGCCGGTGGCAGGCCAGAGAATGCCCTGCTCATCCAGCCACTGCTTGCCGGTCCAGATGGCTGATGGCAGATCCAGCAATTCCATCAACTCATCCTGCCACTGTAACGTCAGCGGTTTGGGTGCAATCACCAGCACTGGCTTATTGCCCTGCAATGCCATCAGCATACCGGCCAGCGCCAGCTGAACGGTTTTCCCCAACCCCACCTGATCCGCAAGAATAAACCGTGCGCCGCCTTTCAGATGATCGTCATAAGCACGTTTTACAAAGTACTTTTGATGAGGCCACAATCCCAGCTCCTTACGATACACCGAGGTTTCAACAATCGCCGCAGCCGGGTTGCCATCACACTGTGTTTGCCAGGTATTCCGGTCAACTTCTACCCGTTCCGCTATCCGCTTGATATCGCTAATCACAAAATCAGACAGCGGCTGAGCCAGATGGTGGTTCCACAGCGTATTGAACTCATGCTGAACCCACTCAATGCCTTCCGGTGAACGGTCTTCCCAAACCATTTCATAGTTGAGTCTCCAGGCTGTCAGGCTCTCATTGGTACTGCCCATAAAACTGGTTTGAGTGCCATCGGCCAGGGTAATCACGCCCGCTTTACCATGGATCAGGCCAAACACATTATCTGGCAGAACACGGACCTCCATTTTCCCGGTAGAGAGAAACTCGTAAAGCTTTTTGAAACGATCCCGGCTGGTTTGTGGAAAATGCTCAGGCTCCGCCGCACACCAGTTGCGCCGCATCGCCTGCTGAGCCGCTTGCGCCGTGATCACATCTTCAGCCAGCAGTTCAGAGTTGCAGATAATCCGCACCTTACCCGTCATGCTGTCCAACGCTTCCCCGGCCACTTCGAAAATACTGGAACGGAAAAAACCGGCAATACGATCATAGGATTGTGCACCCACAAGCCGGTCAGCAATGAAAGAGGAGTCCAGTGGTTGCTGGCGGGAAGAATAACGGTGGATCACATGTGCCTCATTAACAATGGGTTGAGTGGCGGGTTCATGGACAGTATTGTAAAGCCAGACGCATCACAACATCCCTGAGGACAGACGGGTAAAGCACACCGGCATCATCAACTGCCGTAAACCGGGTGGCCATCAATACTCCGGATCATACTTCTGGGACAGGGCAGACAGTTCATCCAGAGCAGATGACCGTTTGATATCCATAGCCGTTTTATAGTCCATCAAATCCTGATAACGCACCTGGCGATGACGCCCGACCTTGTGATGGGGGATTTCCCCCTGCTCCAGCATCCTGACCAGATAAGGCCGGGAAACATTGAGAATATCTGCTGCTTCTTCGACACCGAGCAATGCCAGTTTATCTTTGATCGTCATGCCAGGGAAATTCTTAAAATGGCCAGGTTATGAGTTCCACCAGTTAGGCCGTGGCTCAGGCTCATGTTGAAAAATATGCCGCAGCTGGCCAACCACATCAAAGGATTGTTTTCCGTCAATATGGGTTTGTAAATCCGCATCAACCTTGCCCCAGAGAGGGTCAAGTACGACATCGATGCCATGAGTCCTTGCCAGCTTGGCCACCGGGACAAAGTCGGCATCACTGGCCATCAATACAATGGTGTCAGCATAGCGGTTCAGGGTTAGCGTGGTAATATCAACCCCAATACGGGTATCCACCCCTTTTTGTTGCACACTGAAATAAAAATCATCATTACCCAGATCAGAAAACTGCGTTTCCCGTGAGAGCAAATCTTTCAACACTCTATCTTTGATTTGCCACTGCCCGGAATTAGACAGCTTTCCCATACGCAGTGCCAATTTACGGGAGCTTTTTAATTTTTCATGCAGCTCAGTTTGAAAGAGATAATCCGGCTCAAGCTTGCAATTCTTGGTGCCCGGTGTGCGGTGCCCCGGATTCGGTAGTGGGAATCTAAGCTGCTTATCCAGCGGTGGAGCATCGTAGTAGTAGATTCGGTAAAGCTCATCCCGTTTCAGTGCTTCTTTATGCTTTTTTACCAGATGGTAAATAATGGTAACAACGTGCTCTGGTTTAAGTTCGAGGTGTGGAAAATACTTTCGATGGAAGAAACGGACACGGCGAATAAAGTAACCACCATCAATAAAGAAGGCTATTTTGTGTTTGTGCATACATCCCCTGAAACGCAAAAAGCCTGTAACCGTGGCCATTCGCTAACTATATGAATGGGCACTGTTACAGGCCTGGTGCTTAAGTTATAGCAGCCGGGGCTGAAAATGCAAGTTTACGTGACTTTCAGCCCGACCCAATCTACAGCTTTCTCCTCTGCTGTTATCAACCGTTGGTGTTTTCCAGCGCTCCGGCCAGGGTGCTGGCGGCTTCGGCGTCGGTTTCCCAGTGCTCCATATGGTCGATATGGGCGAGGCGGCTGAGGTAGCGGAGGACTTCGATCAGCTTTTTCCGGTCGTTCCAGAAGGTGGCCACCTCGGTTTTCAGGTAGTTGACGCCCTGCCGGGCGGATTCCTGTTTGATGGTCTCGTGGATGGCAAACAGGGCGTGGCGCACAATGGAGGCATCGAAACCGTGTTCCTTCAGGTGGCTGCGGCCAAACTCACGGGCGGTTTTGAAGCGCACCTCGTTGGCTTTGGTTTTGGCGTACATAAAGTTGTACTCCCGCACACCAAAGCCCTTGGCCAGTTCCTGATAGGCGCCGGCCCGGAGTTCGCCGTGTTTTTCCAGTTCCAGACCTTTCAGGTAGAGGCGTTCATCGGCGGTCAGGCTCTTCCACTGGAACTCATCGAAACCACCTGGCACCAGATGGTTACAGGCAATTTCCACCGCCTGGTCGATCAGCTTCTCAAACTCGGATTTCTGGCCTTTCTGTTTTTCCCGGTACAGTTCGTTTTCGATATTGATGCCTTCGATTTCGCTGTATTGGGTCAGTACCCGCAGGGCGGCGGCATAGGCGGCCAGTTGATAATCGGTATCTCCGAAGTTTGGGTGATCCTGGTCATCGATGGCGGTCATATGGTCGAGCTGGTCTTTTACTGCGTCTTCGATTTTTGGTGGTAACTCATCAGTGAATGCATCCAGATCATTCAGCCGCTTGCGAAGAATCAGCAGAACCGTTCCCTGAACATAGTTACCCTGTTTATGACCGATAGTCGTTTCAGTTGAGACTGTCCACGCGGCAGAAACCTGCAAACCAGCAGCCCACAAGATCATACCCAAATCAGCCCACACCGATGGGTCTTGGTGGGTGAACTGAACCATTTGCAGGCCATTATCCGGCATATTTTTGGCCAGATTGCGGTAAATCTCGATCATTGATCGTTTAAAGTCTTCTCCAGAGCCTTTAACTGCAAGAGCATCACGAGTGTCTGTATACCATTCAGGAAAGATTCTTCCCAAATGCTTTTCGTACCAAGCCAGAAAGTAGTCCGTCAGCTCATGGTAATTGACCGCATCCGCATATGGCGGGTCTGTTATCCACAGATCATTTTCAGTACTTACTTGTCGTGCATCTAATGTAGAGATTTCGGAAACAGTCTGATGCCCTGCTACCGGAGGGCTTAACAATAAAGTCCCCTTGAGGAGAGTAAGCCCTTTACCGGCAAAGTTGAGAAATGTATTTAATGCTTGGTTATAAAACGTCTGAGCTATAGATTCCCTTGCGGCTCCTACACCCCACTGACAGAGCTTACTATCCCAGTTTGCAATTTTGCCTAAACCAAGTACCGATACCAACCCTTCCTTTGTTTCAGGCACAAGGCTACTCAGCAGACCGTGTACCAACAACTGTCTTGGTGTAAATAAATGGTGCCAATAATTCCAGCCACGTTCACGTTGGGGCTGATCGGTATTGTAACCTGATTGAATTTTCTTATTGGGAATAAACCCTCTAACTGACCATTCATAAAAACGCTCAGATAACAGATAATTTACTGTTTGTTCCCGTTGCATATCGTCAGCATCTGGAGCACGGAAATGACGAACTGTTCTTTCCTTAGCTTTGTCATCGTAATAGGTTTCCACCCAACGAATTGCGTACAACCGCTCCTGAAAGAGATCATCTTCCCTTGGCATGAAATCATGGGGCTCCCAAGGACGAACACCCTTTGTTTCACGCATATTGATAATGGAATGTCTTCCCCACACTTTGGGCAGTAGACACGACTGTCCTGATAGGTTGCCGCCTCTTTTGCTGCTTTCAGCTGTGCACTGCTCGCATTTTGGGTAAGGCGGATATCGAAACGGTTATTGGCTTCATCCAGCTCCAGCTCTGCTATCACTTTGCTGGTTGGCCCTACAACCCAGGTATTTGATAACGGCACTAGAACACTACAGCTTGGGCATTTCACTTCTGTGCAATAGAGGTATGCATCTGCACGCCAACCCATTTCGTTATGCTCAATACCCCACTGCGTAATCTGCTGATCTGCTTCGTCAAATACTTTTTGTTGTGCCTGTGCAACGGCTTCAACATCGTCTTCGCTTTTAACCAGATTCAAACCAGCCCATGTTAATGCCGCTGCGACTGGGTTTAAATCAGAGCCATAAGCATCACACCCAATACGGGCAGCTTCAAATGGAATGGAACCACCACCGCAGAAAGCATCCCCCACCTTGGGAATCCTGTCAAAACGGCGAAGACCCAGTTGCTCCACAAGCTCCTGAATCGTGCTTGCCTCTGTAGAAAGGTGACTATTAATGTCTTTCCATGCTGCGGAGCTAGGGCCGTCGATCTGTTCGGGCCTATGGCAATATTCCAGCTTCTCATCGTAGCTGAGTGTTTCAAAATAGCGGCGGGTAACTTCGTCTTCCTCTTCTATGGAGAGTTCTCGCTTCCATGACACCCGCCCGGTTTTGGTTACCGCAAAGTACTTTTCTCTTTCGAATTCTGACAACCATTCAAAGATGATTTTTGCAGGTATGCCCTTACAGCGTCGCCATAAACCATCGTTATCCATGGTCAGAATTTTCAGGAACATTTCCCGATCTTTTTTCGGGTTATCTGAAGTAGGCATCAACATTCCCAAGATGGATGCGCGAACCAGAATCAGTTCTTTCCGCCCCCACCATTTACCGAGGCCGGTTAACGTCTGGCTTTGTACCGCCTTGCCTTCCTTCAGGGTTTCCTTGGACACCAAAGAAACCGGAAACTGTTCTTCAATAAAGACTTTATCTTCAAGCATATTATTTGCTCAAAGCCTGAAGCTGGAAAATCAGCTTCTGGCTTCTTATATCCTTATATAGAAACCACAAAGACCAACTGACACCTTTGTGGACTCTGTGATCTTTGTGGTTAAAAAATCAGATCAGACTCAATTCAAATTCGCTACGACGGTTACGCAATACGCTATCCATTACCGGGTTTTCCGTCAGGGCAAAACGAACCGCCTTGCGCCAGCCTTTATTGCGGCCTTTTAACCCATGGCCGGGGCGGCATTGGTCATGGTGTAAAGCCACCAACGCTCTTCCGGTGCCAGGCCCAACCAGTTGTTGATGGCGGTTTGCGCCAGTGCCGGGTCGGCATCTTCCATGGCCCAGGCCAGCAGGCAGAGTTCTTTACCCAGAGTACGGTCGATGGGAACCTGCCCTTTTTTCAGCCAGCGGCCACTTTTCTGCCCCAGGTTGCGCAACCGGCGGTTAAATTCCGCCTTGATGGATTCTTCCAGCTGATCCCACACCATACGGGGAAGCACTGCCTTAAGCTGGGCATCCTGATCATTAAAGGTGGGGGTAACCGTCACGCCGTTTTCCGGCTGTTGCCAGTGGTAATGTTCCGAGATCATCACCTCGGCGGTTTTCGCTTTGGAGGCAGGCATGGTCACCAGAAAACAGTGTTCGCTCTGCTGCGGGTCAAAACCAAAGCCAAGCAGAGTGGGTTTGCTGTTTTTCTTGCTGGTTGCGTGTTCTTGAGACATAAATAACCGTTTGATTCAAGCCTTAAGAGGAGCGCTGCTCCTCCATTGGTAAGTGATTTAACGCCCTTAATTACTGGGTAACTTCACCGGGATTAGGCTGGCGTTTGATATCGGCAAACCAGTCAATCAGCTGCTGGCCTTTGTCAAACTTCACCTTTTCCACATTAATGACAATCTGGCTACCGGCCATCAGCCCTTGCAGGTTGCCAACCACATTGGAGAGACGCTCGCCATCCAGCCGGTGCTGCTCGTTGGTGGTGTAGGTGATATCTGCCGTTTCATCATTGGCCAGCACCGACAAGTCCACAGACTCTGCCTGTCCGCCAAATTTTTTCAGACGTTCAATAAAGTCAAAGGCGGGCTTTGCGGTGATGCTTTTAACCGTTCGGCCGCAATGCCAGATGGCCGGTTTGGCCGGATCAATCACCACTTTTTGCTGGCGGTATTGATCCATATCCACCTTTTCCACCGGGGACTGAACACCGTCCTTCTCCCCATAGGCCATCAGATAACGACAGCTGGCGGGAATCAGGAACGGACCTTCATAGGAAGCGCCGTGGACCTTTGGGTCTGAACCGTCGGTGGTGTAGCGAATATCGCCATCGGGAATGGCCTCGAACTTCAACATCCAGTCATCGCCGGATTGGTAAGGCTGATATTTCAGGTTGATGGTGTTGGTCCAGGTAACGGCCTCGCCCTGTTCATGCTCACCGGTTGAATCAATGCAGAGGAAGGTGAGCTTCATATCTTTGATGGTAAGCCGGGCGTAACCGCCGGGGGCATCGGCAACATCCATGGAGGCCGCTGAAGGAACAGTGCTACCCACCTCATACAGCACCTTGTCGCCATTGATCGGCTGAATTTTCAGGATGCACTCACCGGTCTCATCATTACGGCTGAGTTGCTGCACATTCACCTGAGTGGTTGGTTTCGGCGGCTCGATATTAACGACACCACCTTCATCAGCCCAGCCGCCCTGGTCCATCATTTTCTGCTTCAGCTGATTCAGTGCCGCCGGGTCGTGGAATTGCCATGCGGTATTGACTGCGGCGGCACGGCGCACTTCGCTCCAGGAGGAGATTGTCTGGCTGCGGAACAAACGCTTCTCTACCTTCTTTCTGAACGTATCGCTGGAGATATCGGTTTCAAATTTGCCTTTTGCCTGCAGCGTGTCTTTGATCAGTTTTTCACCGTCAAAGTGGTTGCCGTTGAAATTGATACGGCAATCAGAGTCCCGGAACTTATCGCCCTGGGTCGGGTAGATCAGGGTGGTAAAGGTTTCCTGTAAGGCGCTGCGCAAGCTCAGGGTGATTTTGTCCAGAGAGTCGGCCATCTCCTTGTATTGGGGATCGTTAGGGGCAACACGATCCTGATCCATTTCCGCCTTGATATCGGTAATGGCACGGTACTGACGGGCCTGCTCAATAATACGGGCCATGGTGTTCTGGTTGCCGGTGAGGAACATGACCCGGTTTTTAAAGTCGTTGGCCTGAGTAAAGTTCAGCCAGTCCGCAGACAGTTTGCTGCCGTTAACCGTGCGGGTTGGTTCGGTGATCACCAGCGTAACCTTGTCCATATCCAGCGATACTTCATCAATGGCAGGCAGTACCAGCAGGTTCTGGTAACAGTCTTTGCCGTTAGGCTCGAACAGGCTGTAGAGGTATTTGCCCAGCTCTTTCAGACAGCTTTGTTCGTTGTAGGCTTTGGCCTGGCTGTGCAGTTTGGCCGCCAGGTTCTGAATGTTCTTAAAGAACAAACGCTCGTCACGGCTGCGATGCAGATACCATGCCTGGGTTGGCAGGTAATCCACAATGCTCTTTTTCACCTGGGAGATATCCCGCCCCGGCGCACAGAGGAAGCCGATGATTTCGTTTTCGCGCAGACCATGGGTGGCTCCCGGAACGCTGGCCAGGGAGGCAATCAGAATCAGTTTGGCGACATCCTGGGCATCGGTATTGCTGCCCAGTCGTTTATCCAGCGCTTCGGCAATGGAGTGACCATCATGGGCGATATCGTGAACGATGGCTTCGGTCAGCGACGGGTTGATGCCTTTGATTTCCGTCTGGATCTCATCGTTGTTCAGGTTGAAATCGTAGGGGTGAACCAGTTTTACCTGATCGGCACGGCAAGCACCTTTGCTGTTGTCGTACATATCGGAGACGATGGCACGCATCAGGCGGATCAGGCCACGGGTTTGCTGGAAACCGGGGTTTTCCTTGAAGCGTGCGTACAGGTTCCGGATAGAGAAGTGGAACGGGTACGACTCTTTCAGCTGGGCAGCGTAGTACTTCATTTATTCGCAATTGAAGCGTGAAATCAGGGATTTTTTGGTCAT
>NZ_JAHHPO010000362.1 GCF_024606365.1 Endozoicomonas sp. ONNA2 | reverse complement strand
CTTGAGCAATGTGTTGTGCTGCTGGAGCTGAGCAAGATAATCCAAGACTTTTTGGTCTGGATGGTCATGCTGGGCATGGCAACAACCCCTCACTGCCGCCGAGTTCAAGGCCAGGTGCCACAAGCACAAGACACTGGCCGACCACTTACTCCACGCTGTCGGGACTGTATAAATAAACAGCTAACTTCTTGTCACAAAATACCGCTACCATTAGTGCACTCTTGGCATAGAGGAAGCAGTAGTTATACTTGGACTAATTAGCTTCGCTTATACAGCCATAATGGAGGCATAAACAGGAGGATAACTATGGCCCCTCGCATTATTACGCAGGAGGATCGGAACAAAGCACAAAAATTAAAGGCCCTATTTGAAAGTAAGAAAAAAGAACTGGGCCTTACCCAAGTCAAATGTGCTGAAAAACTGAAGATAACGCAAAGCGCGGTCAGCCAATTTTTCAACGCTATCGTGCCGCTCAACACCGATACCATACTGTCCTTTGCAGAACTTCTGGAGACCAAACCATCGGATATTGACCCCAAACTGTCTGAGGATCGCTTTAAAACTAAAGAAATGTTCCATCCAGTACCTATTATTGGGACTATTTCAAACAGGCAACCAAGGGACTATTACAGGAAACTATGGCTCAAAAACCCTGATTACCACGCTGTCGGTTTTGAAATAGACGAGGACACCGTTGACTACGAAAAAAATTCAATCCTGATACTTTTGTTAAATAAGAAACCAAGAAAAAATAATAATGTACTAATCCGCCTGAGGAAACGCACCCGTTTCCAGACGGGTAAGTATCTTGGTGAAGATACCTTCGACCTCAACGGCGTAGTACAAAAACTGACCGCCAACGAAATATCCTACCTCGCTAAAATCAGTGAAGTCGTACGGCCATAGGCCGTATGACTCTTGTTAAGAAATATTAGCATGACTAATATAGGAATTTAGGCATTGCCAATACTAACCAGGGATAGCGATATGAATAACACCAGTACTTTTAACCACCCTCTCTTTGGCGATGTTCGCACCGTTGAGCAAAATAACGATGTATGGTTTGTAGCTAAGGATGTAGCAGTTTAACTGGGGTCCACCATATAGGGGATCACTGTAAAAACGCTGTTATTGATGGGGTAACGATCCGTGACTCCATCGGACGTGAACAAAAACCCACCATCATCCCCGAACGCGATGTATACCGTTTGGTCATGCGATCTAAACTCCCCGCCGCTGAACAATTTGAAGAGTGGTTAGTGTCTGAGGTTTTGCCCTCTATTCGTAAAACTGGGAGTTATAACCCCCGCGATATAGATACCCTCACTCCCGCTGAAAAAATAGCCCGGTCAAATGCCGCCTGCCTGGAGTTGGCAAACCAGTTCGGTTTCTCCGGCAACCAGGCCCTCTTGTCAGCCTCCAAGGCAACCGAAGACCGGGTAAAGCCCTATCAAACTGCCGGGGGTAGAACTGAAGTCAGACCGCAAAGAGAAGACCTATACCGTCACCGAACTGGGCCGTGAGTTTTATGATGGTATGTCACCCCAAAAGCTGAACCGCCGGTTTGAGGCCGCAAAGCTACAGAACAGAGTAGCAGGTCAATGGGAGTTGACCGAGAAAGGCAAAAAACACGCGGAAGTTATCGACACTGGCAAAAAGCGAAGTAACGGGACACCCGTTAAACAGATCAAGCGGTTCAAGACAGTAGTGGAGGAAATCTGATGGAACAGCCATTAGTACTATCGACCAGAGAAGCAGCCAAATTTATCGGTGTCAGCAAACAGCGCCTGGACCTTTCGCGCATAACCGGGGACCTCTGCGGAGCCAACCCCCCACACTTCTTCAGGATCGGGAAAAAGCTGGTCAGGTACAAGGCCGCAGACCTTGAAAAGTGGGTTGAAGATCAGACCACTTTCACGACCCTCGCAGAAGAATTTACGGCCTGACAAGGCCGTTTTTTATACCCTCATATCTCCGAACTCGCCGCCCCTATAACGCCCCTGAAAATTATTTTTTCCATTTTGGTCGGTAACTGTTTGGTGATCCCATACAATGTTCGCGATTACCAGGAGCTGCAGCCAT
>NZ_JAHHPO010000361.1 GCF_024606365.1 Endozoicomonas sp. ONNA2 | reverse complement strand
TGACCGTTTCTTCTTGATCAGGAAAATCCTCACTGAGCCCCAACGCAACCAGTATTTCCTTATCAAGAGGCTTGGGCTGCGTTTTAAGAGAATCTGGGTCCTCAACCAGAAGAGGTATTTGTTTCTCCAGGTCTTCATCTATATGGCCAGATTCATCAGGTGACTCACTCTGAGAACGCTCCGTTTTTTTGGTATCAGTTGATATCTCCCCTGCAGAGACTTGAATACTGTCCTCAATGACTTTCTCATGGGGTGAGACGGAGTTGTTCAAAGGTGTGGGTGGTTCAGACTCCAGGGGATTGGAGTATAGGCTTTCTGCCGACACATTTGACTCATTATTGATAGAGCTATCAGCGGTCAGTTGAACAGTTTCGGAGATGGAAGCTGACGATGGTTTGTCCCTGGGTGTTACCCCTGTTGTCAATTGAGTTTCATCCGCTGGTGCTGATTCCTCTACACTTCGATTCGGCAGTTCAGTCGAGGGAGTTTCTTTAGGGGCAAGGTCTTTCTTCAGTTGTTGTCCTTCTTCAAGGGTGACTTTGCGACCGACAAAAAAACCAATGATGCCTTTGAATAACGCCTTGATTCCCTGATGAGCCTTATATTCATATTTAAAAGCGTCAAGACGTGTGAGTTGAAAATTATCTCCGATTTGAATGACAGCCATTAGGTAGTCCTTTTTTTTAGAGTGGTTATTAAGATGACAATATTAGTGTAGTTAGCAGGATTTTATTTACTTGGGATCAAGTCATAGAAGGTTGCCGGTCTTAATGATATCCACAAATGTTGCCCAATTCCCTGCATTGTTACTGGCTATAACGCTACTTTAATACTATCATCCCGCATTTCTGGCATAGTCTTCCCCGAATGCGTTTAGATAAATATCTCTGCGAAAGTACCGAACTCTCACGTGCCAATGCCAAAAAGTGTTTGCACCGGGGGGAGGTGACATGCAATGGCATTGTGGTGAAAAACAGTGCCTTCAAGGTACCGGATAACTGTGAAGTCCGTTTTCTGGGGGAGCTGGTCAAAGCCCGGGGGCTGCGCTATATCATGCTCAATAAACCGGCGGATACGCTCTGCTCCAATGTGGATGAGGTCTATCCATCGGTGCTTTCGTTGCTGGATATTCCCAAGGCTTACTCACTGCATATTGCCGGTCGCCTGGATGCCGATACGACAGGGCTGGTTCTGATTACCGATGATGGTCAGTGGTCTCACCGATTGACCTCACCCGTAAAAGTGTGTGGCAAGCGCTATCGCGTTCAATTAGCCGCCCCCCTGCCAGAAGACAAGATTGCAGAACTGATTGAGCGGTTTGCCAGCGGGATTGCACTGAAAGGTGAGAAGGCATTGACCAGGCCCGCCTTACTGGAAGTCCTTGCCCCCACCGAGGTCTTGTTGACCATCATTGAGGGTAAATACCATCAGGCCAAGCGTATGTTTGCGGCCATTGGCAATCAGGTGGTGAGCCTGCACCGCGAACAGGTAGGGGTTATTGCCCTGGATCCATCCCTGAGGCCCGGGGAGTGGCGCTACCTGACTCAGGATGAAATTGATTCAGTGTGATTGACTGAAGGGTTGAGATTGTTTTGAAGTACTATTGTTTTTGCTCCCCGGTTCTGGTGTTAATTAACCATAAAAGGCAGTCTGGGTACCATAAGCCCGGGACTGCGGGAGGGGAGCGAAGCCGAAAAGCTCCTGCTTGTCCCGATAGCGTTTACGTCACCCGCATGCCAGGCTGGGCGCCTTCGTGAGGTTCAAGAATCCAGAGGTCCTTGCCACCAGGGCCTGCGGCCAATACCATGCCTTCGCTTACACCAAACTTCATTTTACGTGGGGCCAGATTGGCCACCATCACCGTATGTTTGCCAACCAGGGCTTCTGGTGCATAAGCAGACTTGATGCCGGCAAAGACATTGCGTGGCTCAGGTTCGCCTATATCCAGGGTCAGACGCAGCAGTTTGCCTGCTCCTTCCACCAGTTCGGCGTTGACAATTCTGGCGATACGCAGATCGACCCTGGCGAAGTCATCTGGGGTGATTTCATCAGCTACAGGATCTCGCTTCAGCCATTCAGAAGAAACGGAAGACGTCTCGGATTGCTTGTTGGATGATGCCATCTGGGCCAGGACCTCTTTGCTGGCTTCGATCATGGACGCTACTTTATCGGCTTCCACCCGGGTCATCAATGGTTCAAATTTATTGATGTTATGATTCAGGAGCAGTGTCTGGCTGTCTTGCCAGGTCAGGGGGGGAACATTAAGGAATGTTTCTGCTTTCACCGCCATGGCTGGCAGTACCGGCTTGAGGTAGATCATCAGCAGTCGGAACAGGTTGATGCCGGTGCTGCAGATGTCATGAAGTTCCTGTCTTTTCTCAAGAGAGTTGCCCTGTTCTTTGGCAACCACCCATGGCTTCACTTCGTCAATCCAGACATTGGCTTTGTCTGCCAGCGCCATGATCTCACGCATCGCCCTGGCGAATTCGCGACCTTCATAGTGCTCGGCAATGCGTTGTGCCGCTTCCTGGAAACCGGCAGTGAGTTCCGCTGCGCTCTTCTCGGAAGAAAGGGTGGCAGAAAGCTTGCCGCCAAAGCGCTTATTGATAAAACCGGCA